>JAABRN010000321.1 GCA_011390855.1 Hydrogenophaga sp.
ACCTTCTTCTCGGTCAACTGACCTTCCAACTGCAACAAGAACTTGTCCACCACCCGCATGATGACGTTTTCGTCAAGCGCCTTGAAGCCAACGATGGCGTCGAGACGGTTACGGAATTCCGGCGTGAACAGGCGTTTGATGTCGGCCATCTCGTCGCCCGCCTCACGGGGATTCGTGAAACCGATCGTCGCCTTGTTCATGGTCTCGGCACCCGCGTTCGTGGTCATGATCACGATCACGTTGCGGAAGTCGGCCTTGCGCCCATTGTTGTCGGTCAGGGTGCCGTGGTCCATCACTTGGAGCAGCACGTTGAAGATGTCCGGATGCGCCTTCTCGATCTCATCGAGCAGCAGCACGCAATGCGGCTTCTTGGTGACGGCTTCGGTCAGCAAACCTCCCTGATCAAAACCCACGTAGCCAGGAGGCGCACCAATGAGTCGACTCACGGCATGGCGCTCCATGTACTCCGACATGTCGAAGCGGATCAGGTCGATACCCATGATGTAGGCCAGCTGCTTGGCTGCCTCGGTCTTGCCCACACCAGTGGGACCGCTGAACAGGAAGGCGCCAATCGGCTTGTCGCTCTTGCCAAGACCCGAACGTGCCATCTTGACCGAAGACGCCAGCACTTCCAGCGCCTTGTCCTGGCCAAAAACCACACTCTTCAGGTCGCGCTCAAGCGTTTGCAACTTACCGCGATCGTCGTTCGAAACATTCGCGGGCGGGATGCGCGCAATCTTCGCCACGATCTCTTCCACCTCGGTCTTGCTGATCGTCTTTTTGCGCTTGGACGCCGGCAAGATGCGCTGTGCTGCACCAGCTTCGTCGATCACGTCGATGGCCTTGTCAGGCAGATGGCGGTCGTTGATGTACTTGGCACTCAACTCTGCAGCAGCCTGCAGCGCGGCCAATGCGTACTTTACGTTGTGGTGTTCTTCGAAACGCGATTTCAGGCCTTTGAGGATATCGACCGTCTGCTCCACAGTGGGCTCGACCACGTCGACCTTCTGGAAGCGGCGACTGAGTGCAGCGTCTTTTTCAAAGATGCCACGGTACTCGGTGAAGGTGGTCGCGCCAATGCACTTGAGCTGGCCGCTGGAGAGCGCCGGCTTGAGCAGGTTGGACGCGTCCAGCGTACCGCCCGAAGCAGCCCCGGCACCAATGAGCGTATGGATTTCGTCAATGAACAGAATGGCGTTGGGCTTGTCCTTGAGCGACTTGAGCACGCCCTTCAAGCGTTGCTCAAAATCGCCACGGTACTTGGTTCCGGCCAGCAGCGCACCCATATCGAGCGAGAAAACGCTGGATTCGGCCAGGATGTCAGGCACGTCGCCCTGCGTGATCCGCCAGGCCAAACCCTCTGCGATCGCTGTTTTGCCTACACCGGCTTCGCCGACCAGCAGCGGGTTGTTCTTGCGGCGGCGGCACAAAATCTGGATGACGCGCTCAACCTCGTACTCGCGTCCGATCAGCGGGTCGATCTTGCCGTCCTTGGCGAGCTGGTTCAGGTTCTGGGTGAACTGCTCCAGTGGCGAAGCCTTTTCATTGCCCTTGGGCTCAGCAGCTTCTTCGTTTTCCGCGGCGCTCTCACCGGGCTTGCCGGTGTCGGGCGGATCGCTCTTGCGAATCCCGTGCGCGATGAAGTTCACCACGTCCAGACGGGTCACGCCTTGCTGATGGAGGTAATACACCGCGTGGGAATCCTTTTCGCCAAAGATGGCGACCAGCACGTTGGCGCCGGTGACTTCCTTCTTGCCATTGCCCGTGCTTTGCACATGCATGATGGCGCGCTGAATCACGCGCTGGAATCCCAATGTGGGTTGGGTGTCCACTTCATCGGAGCCGGCCACCTGCGGGGTGTTGTCCTTGATGAAGTTGGTCAACGACTTGCGAAGGTCGTCGATGTTGGCCGAACAGGCCCGAAGCACCTCTGCCGCGCTGGGATTGTCCAGCAGGGCAAGCAATAGGTGCTCCACGGTGATGAATTCGTGTCGCTGTTGCCTGGCCTCAACGAAGGCCATATGCAAGCTGACTTCAAGTTCTTGGGCAATCATGGACACGTCCTTTGGCTTTGGGTCATCTGAATCGCAAACGGTAAGAGCAGAGAATCGGGCAATTCGTTCACATCTGGGGCGGGTTCGCTCTTATTCAACTGGTTCACTCAGGCATTGCAGTGGATGTCCTGCACCTCTGGCTGCTTGCGAGACCTGATCAACCTTGGTGCTGGCCACATCGCGAGAATAAACCCCGCAGATGCCTTTGCCCTCCAGGTGAATCTTGAGCATGATCTGCGTGGCGGTTTCCCTGTCCTTGCCAAAGTACTCTTGAATGACATGGACCACGAACTCCATGGGAGTGAAGTCATCATTGAGCAGAACGACCTGGAACATCTGTGGAGGCTTGGTGCGCTGGGTTCGGCGCTCGAGCACCACCGCGTCGTCGTTTCCCACGCTGGGGGGAGCGACCGGTGTTTCGGGTTTTTTGGGATTCTGGGTGGCCATGAAATCCATTCTAGCGGCGCGCACACATCCCCAAAGAAAGCCGGGCATAGCAACCGTGAATCCGCCTTGGGATGGGTGGCGCGGGCAAGGCTGACAGAGCAACTCATACGCCATTGTGCAGCGCAGACCCAAAACAAAACCGCCGAGGAAGCATGCTTCCTGGCGGTTATTTGTGGCATTTGTTTCTCCCGGCACTTCGTCCGACAAACGGATGAAGCGGGAAACCTCAACGGGTCACATGTTTTCGATCATCACCTGGCCAAAGCCGGAGCAGCTGACCTGGGTCGCACCGTCCATCAGACGGGCGAAGTCGTAGGTGACTTTTTTGCTGGCGATGGATTTTTCGATCGAGCTGATGATGAGGTCCGCAGCTTCTGTCCAGCCCATGTGGCGCAACATCATTTCAGCGGACAGGATTTCGGAACCTGGGTTCACGTAGTCTTTGCCTGCGTACTTGGGAGCCGTGCCGTGGGTGGCTTCAAAGCAAGCCACCGTGTCAGAGAGGTTTGCACCGGGTGCGATACCGATACCACCGACCTGCGCAGCCAGGGCATCAGAGATGTAGTCGCCGTTCAGGTTGAGCGTGGCCACCACGGAATACTCTGAGGGACGCAAAAGAATCTGCTGGAGGAAGGCATCGGCGATGCTGTCCTTGACGATGATTTCCTTGCCCGTCTTCGGGTTCTTGAATTTGCACCATGGGCCGCCGTCGATCAACTCAGCGCCGAATTCCTTCTGCGCCAGTGCGTAGGCCCAATCGCGGAAGCCACCCTCGGTGTACTTCATGATGTTGCCTTTGTGCACGATGGTCACATTGGGCTTGTCGTTGTCAATGGCGTACTGGATCGCTTTGCGTACCAAGCGCTCGGTACCCTCACGCGAAACAGGCTTGATACCAATACCGGAGGTGTTCGGGAAGCGGATCTTGGTCACGCCCATCTCGTCCATCAGGAACTTGATGAGCTTCTTGGCCTTCTCGGATTCTGCTTCGTATTCAATGCCGGCATAAATATCTTCCGAGTTCTCACGGAAGATCACCATGTTGGTCTTCTCAGGCTCCTTCAACGGAGAAGGCACGCCTTTGAAGTACTGCACAGGGCGCAGGCACACGTAGAGGTCGAGTTCCTGGCGCAGGGCCACGTTGAGCGAACGGATACCACCGCCCACTGGCGTGGTCAGCGGGCCCTTGATCGACACAACATACTCTTTCAGAGCAGCAAGGGTTTCTTCCGGCAGCCACACGTCGGGGCCGTAGACCTTGGTCGACTTCTCCCCTGCATACACCTCCATCCAGTGGATTTTCTTTTTGCCACCGTAGGCCTTGGCCACGGCAGCGTCCACCACCTTGAGCATCACGGGGGTGATGTCCAGGCCGGTGCCGTCTCCCTCGATGTAGGGAATGACGGGCTCGTCAGGCACATTAAGCGACATGTCGGCATTGACGGTGATCTTCTGGCCTTCTGCGGGCACTTTGATGTGCTGGTACATGGAATCGGGTCTCCGGTAATAGCTGGGAAAGCAATGCAACAAATCTGTTGCCGAGGCTGCATCGGCTGAAACATCATTTCATATGATGCATCGTGCGATTTTATCCCTATCAACTGTACCGGGACTGACACCCGATGTCACCTCCAAAGCGGCGCTCGCGAGATCCTTCGGCTTTCATCTGGAAGCTGCGACGGTAAGATGCCACCATGAAAGCATGTCATGCCTCCGTTCACCGTCGCAAGCCAGCCTGGGCTGCGCGATGCATTGTCGCGCTGACCCTTGCATCTTCTGCCTCATGGATGGCTCACGCCGACCAACGGCCAGGCCAGCCCCAACTGGATTTGTCCCGCACCCGGTTGAGTGCAGGCATGCACCAGATCGACGCGCAAGTGGCCCAAACGCCTGCTCAACGCCAGATAGGACTCATGCACCGGCGTGAGATGCCGCAGCACGAAGGCATGCTTTTCGTGTTCGAACAACCCAGCGTGCAGTGCTTCTGGATGAAAAACACCCTGATCCCCTTGACGGCTGCGTTCGTTGCCGACGATGGCAGCATCGTGAATCTGGTGGACATGCAGCCCCTGTCTGAAGAAAGCCATTGCTCCGAGCGCCCGGTGCGCTATGTGCTCGAGATGAACCAGGGCTGGTTTGACAAGCGCCGCATTGGCGCAGGCTACCGGCTGGCCGGCTCGTTTTTTCAGACTCGATAGCGGCGAGTATTCAACAAAAAAAGTTCAACAAAAAAGCGGCCTGGCGGCCGCTTTCTAAATCAACAGCCGCTCTCAGGCGAAGTTGGATTCGGCAAATGACCAGTTCACCAATTTGTCGATGAAGGTCTCGACGAACTTCGGGCGCGCATTGCGGTAGTCAATGTAGTAGGCGTGCTCCCATACATCCACCGTCAGCAATGCCTTGTCGTCCGTGGTGAGCGGCGTGCCAGCGGCACCGGTGTTCACAATGTCGACCGTTCCATCGGCCTTCTTGACCAGCCAGGTCCAGCCTGAGCCGAAATTGCCCACGGCGCTTTTCACGAAAGCTTCCTTGAATGCAGCATAGCTGCCCCACTTGGCATTGATGGCATTCGCCAGCGCACCGGATGGCTCGCCGCCGCCGTTGGGCTTCATGCAATTCCAGAAGAAGGTGTGGTTCCAGATCTGGGCTGCGTTGTTGTAAACGCCACCACTGGCCTTCTTGATGATGGCTTCCAGGTCGAGGTTCTCGAACTCGGTTCCCTTTTGGAGGTTGTTCAGGTTCACCACGTAGGCGTTGTGGTGCTTGCCGTGGTGGAACTCAAGCGTCTCACGGCTGTAGTGTGGAGCCAGATCATCCAGGCTGTAGGGCAATGCGGGCAGGGTATGTTCCATGGGTTTTCCTCGTGTGATTGAAGTTTTGAAAACAACGAACGATGGTCAACTTGTAAAATTCAGGCCATCGTGTGCAATGTCATTGTAGGAAACCCTGATGCAAGCAACAGCAACAGGGTTTTACTGCGGGTTGACCGTCAACCCGAGTTGCCCATCTGACAGCGTCGCAACCACCGCTTGACCAGGACGGCTTTGGCCAACGTGCGTGATTGCCACACCTTGTGCATCACTCAAGTACGCATAACCGCGCTCGAGCACCAGTTTCGGATCCAGCATCCCCAGTGATGTTTCACAGGTCTGCAAGCGCCTGCGCTGCAGCTCAATGGCGCGATTCACAGCCTTCGGCAAAGAAGCCTCCAAGGCATCGATGCGCATCTGGTGGCGCTGCGCGGCATGCTTCACACCGCTCTGTATCCTGTGGTGAAGCGCAGACAACCGCTGAGCGCTTTCATGCAACCGCGATGATGGCCGCCCCAACCGCTGTGCGATGTAATCGATGCGCTGAGCACGGCGATCCAGGCCACTGACCATCTCGTCCCGCAAGCGTTCTCCCAGGTAGGTCAGTTCGCCCAGACGCTGCTCCCGAGCCGGGGAACACAGCTCTGCCGCAGCCGTTGGCGTGGGCGCGCGCAAGTCCGCTACAAAATCGGCCAGAGTGAAGTCCGTTTCATGACCAACACCACACACCACCGGCATGGGGGCATCAGCAATGGTTCGCACCACGTTCGCATCGTTGAACGACCACAGATCTTCCAGTGAGCCGCCGCCACGTACCAGCAACAACACATCGCTTTCGCCCAGCTCCTCGAAGCGCCTGAACGCCGTTTGCAGGGCTGCGCAAAGCTCCACGGGTGCCTGAGCGCCCTGAACGGCTGCGGGATAAATCACCACCGGCAGATGCGGCACACGTCGGCGAAGCGCTGTCACGACATCTCGCAAAGCCGCAGCACCCAGCGATGTGACCACACCAATGCTTCTGGGCTGCGCCGGCAAAGACTTTTTTCGGGCGGCATCGAACAAGCCCTCCGCTTCAAGCTTGGCCTTGAGCAGCAGAAACTGTTCAAACAGCGCCCCCTGCCCCACAGGCTGCAGGTTGTCGACAATCAGTTGCAGGTCGCCCCTGGGGCCATACACATCCAGTTTGCCGCGCGCCTCCACCAGCTGGCCGTCGCGGGGTTGAAACTTCAACTGCTCGGCCGCGCGCCGAAACATGGCGCAACGCACCTGGCCAGACTCGTCCTTGAGCGAAAAATAACAATGCCCGCTGGCCGCCTTCGAAAAGCCGGAAAGCTCGCCGCGAACCGCGACAGGATTGAACCGCACAGACAAAGTGTCCGCGATGGCTCGCATGAGAGGCCCAACTGCCCAGATTCGGCCCACAGCATCGACAGATTGAGAGAAAAAACCTTCATTCATGCGGGCTCCAGACCGAAAAGTTTCCACAGGCTACGCCAATCAAGGTGTTAAGCATGCGCCCCTTTGCGGCGCGCGGATGACGGCCACAAGCCTTTGATTTCAAAGTGTTTTGCATGGTGCTTCTGAGTGTCCTCGAGCGAAGCAGTTTGGCCTGCCTGGACGAATATCCGAACCACTCGAGGTTCTTCACAAAGTTATCCACAGAGGATTTGACCCAAGAGGCCAGGGCCGATGGGAACTGGCCGGCATGGTCTCCGCAAGCGGCTTCATTCGGAAAAGCCGATAGGGGCCGGCTGTGCTCGTACGACATAATCTAGCGATTGAAACCAGTCCGCCTGTTGCGGCGGCGACCGCCTGGAGCCCTGTTTTGTTTTCCATCATACAAGCCGCTGGCTGGCCCATCTGGCCCCTGATCGCCTGTTCCATCCTGGGACTGGCCCTCATCATTGAGCGCTTCATCAGCCTGAAAACCGACAGGATCGTCCCGCCCAAACTACTGGACGAGGCGATCATGGTTTCAAACGCCAGCATTCCCGGCCCCGACGTGGTGGCCCAACTGGAGCAGAATTCGGTGCTGGGCGAGGTACTGGCCAGCGGATTTCGCACACTCAACAGCAACCCGAAAGTCAGCGAGAGCGATTTGCGATCGAGCCTGGAGGGGGCGGGTCGTCAAGCCGCGGCCAAGCTGCAGCGTTATCTGGGCGCCCTGGCCACCATTGCATCGGCGGCGCCTCTGCTGGGTCTGCTGGGCACGGTGATCGGCATGATCGAGATTTTTGCCTCGCAAGGCAGCGCTGGCGGCATGGGCACGTCACCGGGCGGTGGCGACCCCACACAACTGGCGCATGGTATTTCCATCGCGCTGTACAACACGGCCTTCGGGTTGATGGTGGCCATTCCCGCGCTCATCTTCTGGCGCTACTTCCGGGCGCGCGTGGATGCCTACCTGCTCGTGATGGAAGTGTCGTCCGAGCGTTTCGTCCGTCACTTGCTCAGGGTTCGCAAATGAACTTTCAGACGACCAGCCGAGATGAGCCCGAGATCAACCTGATCCCTTTCATCGACATTCTTCTGGTGGTCCTGATCTTCCTGATGCTGACCACCACCTACAGCAAGTTCACCGAACTCCAGGTCAACCTTCCCACCGCAGATGCCGCAGCGCTCAGCGACAAGCCCAGGGAGGTGATCGTCTCCATCAGCAGCGATGGCCGTTATGCCATTGACCGCCAGGTGCTCCAGGAGACCAGCGTCGATGCACTGACACGCGCACTGGCTGCGGCAAAACCTGACAACGGCGAGGTGGTCATTATCATCAGCGCCGATGCTGCTGCCACGCATCAGTCGGTCA
Source organism: Hydrogenophaga sp. (assembly GCA_011390855.1). Classification (GTDB taxonomy): domain Bacteria; phylum Pseudomonadota; class Gammaproteobacteria; order Burkholderiales; family Burkholderiaceae_C; genus Hydrogenophaga. The sequence continues at coordinate 8,118 of JAABRN010000321.1, forward strand.
TCAACGTCATGGATGCCGCGCGTCGGGCACAGCTCGTTCAGATCACTTTCGCCACCCAGCAGTCGAACAGCGGGCCGGCCAACCGCCCCTGACCAAGCGGTACCCCTTTGAGCGCCACACAGGCACGCCGAGAAGCCCGATGGCAGGCACTCGCCCAGCAAAAGGGACTTCTGGCGAGGATGTTGTGGCCACTCTCACTTGTTTACGGTGCCTTGACGGCACTGAGACGCTGGCTCTTCTCCAAGGGTTGGCTCACCACCCATCGACTGCCCGTACCCGTGATTGTGGTGGGCAACGTCGTGGCTGGAGGCGCAGGCAAGACGCCCACTGTGATCGCGCTGGTGCAGCATCTGCAAGCCAAAGGCTGGCACCCGGGCGTCGTATCGCGCGGTCACGGCGGCGCTCACGCCAGCCCCACGCAGGTCAAGGCGGACACACCGGTCGCGCTCACGGGTGACGAGCCAGCACTCATTCACCGAAACACCGGCGCTCCCGTGTTTGTGGCCGCCCGCCGTGTGGAAGCAGCGCTTGCCCTGCTGGACGCTCACCCGCAAACCAATGTGCTGATCTGTGATGATGGGCTTCAGCACCTCTCACTCGGTCGGGATGTATCGATCGTGGTGTTCGACGACCGGGGTACCGGCAACGGATGGCTGTTGCCAGCTGGTTTGCTGCGTGGCCCATGGCCACAGCATGGAGAAGGCAGACCCGATTTCGTGCTGCGCCAGCATCGCATTGACCAGCAACCGACGGCTGTGCCACTGCCCCAAGGCACACCAGCCTTCAACGCCTCGCGGCAGCTTTCAGACGAGGTGATTGGCGCAAAGGGAGAGCGACTGGCGCTGCAATCGCTACAAGGCGTGCCCCTGACTGCCGTGGCAGGCATTGCACGACCCAACGCCTTCTTCAACATGCTGCGCGCGAGGGGGCTGAGGCTACAGACGGAAGTGGCACTGCCCGATCATGCAGACCCTGCAGCCTACGCGGCTCTGCTGGCGGCTGGACCCACGACGCTGATCTGCACGGAGAAGGACGCGGTCAAGCTGTTCCAACACACCATGCCGCCCGGATCGACCGTGTGGTCAGTGCCTCTGGTGATCCACATCGAACCCGCCTTTTTCAGCGCCATCGAGGCCCGCCTATCTGCATTGAAAACGACGGGCTGATTCCCGTCGTTTTGGCATCCCGAAGCTATCATCTGCCCATGGACACCAAACTGCTCGAACTGCTGGTCTGCCCCGTCACCAAAGGGCCACTGATCTACAACCGGGAAAAGCAGGAACTGCTCTCCCGCAGCGCCCGTCTGGCTTACCCGATCCGGGACGGCATCCCGGTGCTGCTCGAACACCTTGCTCGCCCCATCAGCGAAGAAGAAGCGGCTAGACCGCCGGCGCCAAAACCTCAGCCATGAGCGTCCCTGCAGACGAAGGTCACGACTTCACCGTCCTGATACCCGCACGGATGGCATCCACCCGGCTGCCGGACAAGCCCTTGGCCGACCTTGCGGGGTTACCGATGATTGTGCGCGTGGCACATCAGGCCAGGCTCAGTCGCGCCAGCCGCTGTGTGGTGGCTGCTGACGACGCGCGCATTGTGGCCGCCTGCCACGCACATGGGGTGGAAGCGATGCTCACCAAGGCCGACCACCTCTCTGGCAGCGACCGTCTGGCCGAGGCCTGCGAGTTGCTCGACCTGCCGGACGACGCGGTGGTCGTGAACGTGCAAGGTGACGAGCCGTTGATGGACCCCAATCTGATCAACGCGGTCGCACGCGAGCTTATTCGCCGGCCCGACTGCGTGATGAGCACCGCCGCTCATGCCATCGACAGCACCGATCAGTTCGCCAATCCCAATGTGGTCAAGGTGGTGCTTGACCGCACCGGTACCGCCCTGTATTTCAGCCGTGCGCCCATCCCCTGGTGGCGAAACAGCGAGGGGCCCGACGGCACCCCGCCCCTTGACGCACTGAAGGGCCTTGCCGAGCCAGCGCCTCTGCGCCACATCGGCATCTATGGCTATCGCTCCGCATTCCTGCGTACATTTCCCCTTCTGGAACACGCT
>JAABRN010000310.1 GCA_011390855.1 Hydrogenophaga sp.
TCCACTCACCAGCGTGACCATGCCGATGCCGGCGAGCAGCCAAGCCACTTGTGCGGCCGTTTCGCGCATGCCCAGGCGCTTCTGCAGTTGAGGAATCAGGTCGGCCAGCGCCACATACACAAAACTGCTTGAAGCCGCGACCAGGAAATACGGCAGGTAGTCATCGAGGCGATTCAGCAGGAAATAGCCCACCAATCCACCCACAGCAGTCACCGTGCCCGCCATCGACACCTTCAAAAGGGCTGCACGTGCCGTGCCAGTGACCTGTCGGAGCACCACCAGATCACCGATGTGGTGAGGCACTTCATGCGCCAGAACGGCAAGCGCCGCGACCACCCCCAGGCGCATGTCTGCCATGAACGCAGAGGCGATCAGGATGCCGTCACCAAACGCGTGCACGCTGTCGCCTGCGAGCACGGCCCACCCGCCGGACCGGTTTTCACCGGTGTGGTGGTGATGGTTGTGGTGGTGGCCATGGCCCGAGCCGGCAGCGGCGTGGTCATGATCGTGGGGCTGTGCTGGGCCCTGATGGTGCTCATGCCCGTGGTGCCAGAGCTCGGCCTTGTCCAGCAGAAAGAAGAAGACCAGCCCGGCCAGCAAGAGGGCGAACAAATCGTGGGCACCCGCTTCACTCTCGAAGGCCTCGGGCAACAAATGCATGAAAGCGGTGGCCATGAGAGCGCCAGCGGCCAGACTGAGCATGTGCTGGGTGTAACGGGCGAGCACAGAAAAGCCCAGCAAGGCGGCCAGCCACACACTGCCCACGCCCGCCGCAATGGTTCCGACCAGGATCGCCAACAAAGTCATGTTCTTCCGCTCACTTCACACACTGACGTCACCCACCAGAACCCCCAGACACGAGAGACCGATACCTGAACCACGTGACGCGCATTCAACCCCAGAACAACCACAAAAAAGGGCCGCCATCTGGCGACCCTGCGGAATCCGTCCGATCACCGCTCGAGACGGATCATCCCACACCGTGCTGTTTGAACCACGCCAGTGCGCGCTTCCAGCCGTCCTCGGCAGGCTCCTTGCGGAAACTGGGCCGGTAGTCGGCATGGAAGGCGTGTGGGGCGTCCGGGTAAACAACAAAGGTCGACGCCTTGGCGGCCGCGTTGCCGCCAGCCAGTGCGGTTTTCATCTTGTCAACCGTATCAAGCGGTATGCCCGTATCTGCTGCGCCGTACAGGCCGAGCACGGGGCCATGCAGCCCGCCGGCCACATCCACCGGGTGCTTTGGATTGAGGTCGGAGCTTTGCCCCACCAGGCGGCCATACCAGGCCACCCCGGCCTTCACCGCCGGGTTGTGAGCCGCATACAGCCAGGTCTGGCGCCCGCCCCAGCAAAAACCGGTGACGCCAAGCTTGCTCACATCACCACCGTTCGCTCCAGCCCACTTCACTGTGGCGTCCAGATCGGCCAGAACCTGTGCGTCAGGCACCTTGGAGATCACTTCTGAAATCAGTTTGGCCATCTCGCCATAGCTCTGCGCATCGCCCTGGCGAACAAACAGTTCGGGCGCAATCGCCAGATAACCCGCCCTGGCGAACCGGCGGGCGGTGTCAGCAATGTATTCGTGCACGCCGAAGATCTCGGAGAGGACCAGCACCACCGGCATACCGGTCTTTCCAGCTGGTGCGGCGCGGTAAGCCGGCATTGAATAGCCGTTCACATCGATCATCACTTCACCAACGGTCAGACCGTCTGATGGTGTCTTGATGGCCGTCTGCGCCACCACAGGCAACACGGAAGCGGCATACCCAACGCCAAGGGCCACTTTCAATGCCGTGCGCCGGGTTGCACCATCTGCGGTGGATCGGCCGGGCAGAAGCGCTTCGGCGTCGCGGGTCAGATCTGAAGTGAGGTTGCCTGTGAGCATGGGTTTGTCTCCTGGTTTGAATGAAAGAAACCTTCGGATTCTGACCTACACACAAAGTTCTGCCGTCAGCGCCCCAGGCTTTGAGGCTGAGGGTCTTGGCTGAGGCTTCAGAAGCGCCCAGGTGGAAGGCTTCAATGGACCGTAGGAACCAGAAAATCCTGGCTGATGCGACCACCCAGCTCGTTCACGCGGTCCAGAAACTGGGTAAGAAACGCGTGCAGTCCCGTGGACAGGATTTCGTCAATGCGGGCGTATTGCAGATCGGCCTTGAGCTTGCCCGCGCGACGCAGGGTTTCGCCCGAGTGGTCGTTGGCAACCACGCTCAGGTTGTTCACCACTTCGTTCAGGCTCGCGGCCAGGCTGCGCGGCATGTCGGCGCGCAGGATGAGCAGCTCGGCCACACGCTCGGGCGTGATCACGTCGCGATACACCTTTCGATAGACCTCGAAGCCGGAGACGGAGCGCAAGATGGCGCTCCAGTGGTAGAAATCGTATTCCTGATCCAGCTCACTGGCAGCGCCAAAGAAGTCGCTGTGCACGGCGTGAAACTTCACATCAAGCAGGCGCGCTGTGTTGTCGGCCCGCTCCAGGAAGGTTCCCATGCGGTAGAAGTGAAAGGCTTCGTCCTGCAACATGGTACCAATGGCCACGCCGCGCGAAAGGTGCGAGCGGAATTTGACCCATTCAAAGAACTGGCTCGGATCACGCTCAAAGTCCTTGCTCTTGAGCATGCGGGTGAGCTCCAGCCAGGTCTGGTTCTGCGTTTCCCAGAACTCGGTGGTGAGCGCACCACGCACCGCACGAGCGTTCTCGCGCGCGGCTCGCAGGCAGGACACGATGCTGGACGGGTTGCCCTCGTCGCGCACCATGAAGTCCAGCACGCTGCGTGGGGTGATGTCCTGGCCGTACTTGGCGGTGTAGGAGGGCAGGAGCTCACTGATGGTGAGCAACCCCTCCCATCCCACCTGGGCCACCTCAGCCGATTGCGGCAGCATGGAGGTCTGGTAGTTCACATCCAGCATGCGAGCGGTGTTTTCAGCGCGCTCGGTGTAGCGGGACATCCAGAACAAGTGGTCGGCAGTACGTGAAAGCATGTCAATAACTCCAGCAAACAACGCTACAAAAACAGCGCATGGGGGCATTCAATCCAGAGGCACCGAGGAACCGGCTTGGCCGGGCCTCTGGTGCCGCCCCCTTGTAGGGGGGTGACGCGAAGCGGCGCGGGGGG
>JAABRN010000311.1 GCA_011390855.1 Hydrogenophaga sp.
CTTTTTCTTTTTGCATCTCACCCCGGTGGAGCGTCACCCGACGCGAAGTGCCCCCATCCAGAGATACCGAGGATCCGGCTTTGCCGGTCCCAGGTATCGCCCCCTTGAGGGGGTGACGCGAAGCGGCGCGGGGGTGTTTCTCTACTACTCTGCGCTCGCCTGCACGATGGTGGTGGCCGCGTCGAGTTTGAGGCGTTGGGCGCTGGCTACCGCGCTGAACCGAGCTTTCAACGCTGGATTCAGGGGCACGCTTTCGCTGTTGCGCAGAGCGACCAGAGGGTCCAGGTGTGCCCCCTTGTCCCGGAATTCGAAGTGCAGGTGGGGGCCGGTGCAGGTTCCCGTGCAGCCCACGGCACCGATGTCATCGCCCTGAGACACCCGCTGCCCTGTGCGCACGCCGAGTCGGCTCAGATGCGCATACACCGTGGTGTGCTGCTTGCGGTGGTTGATGAACACCACGTTGCCGTAACCACGCTGCTGGCCGGCGAAAGACACCACGCCATCGCCAATGGTCCTGACCGGGGTGCCGGTAGGTGCGGCATAGTCCACACCCAGGTGGGGCCTGCGCCCACCGTGCACCGGATGGAAACGCATCCCATAGCCGCTGCTCACACGCGTGAACTGCAGGGGGGAAGCGAGGTATTCCTTGCGCGCGCTCTGGCCGTCGAAGCTGTAGTACGAGCCCTTTTCAGCAGACTCACCGAACCAAACTGCCGAATGTGTGCGCCGGTCGTTGATGAACTCTGCGCTGAGCACACGGCCCGTGGTCATGACCTCGCCATCGGCCTCCAGCACTTCGTAGGCAAGCGTGAAGCGATCACCCTGACGGAGGTCACGCCGGAAATCGATGTCGCCAGAGAACAGCTCGGCGAGCTGGATCGCCACCGCATCGGGCAGGTTGGCTGCATCGGTTGCTGCAAACAGGGAACTGCGGATTTCGCCACTGCCCAGACGGGTTGAGGCCTGGAGCGTACCCGTCTCCAGTCGGGCGCTGAAGCCTTGCTCGGTTTTTTCGACAACCAGGCGCTCGAACTCCCGGCTGCTGGAAGAAGAAGTCCATCGGGCAGTCAGCTTTTGAAGCTCGTGCTGACCGCTGGCCACAACTGAAATCAGCTTGGTGCCTCGCCCGTCAAAAAGTTGGCGCGCCACGGGGTCGCTGCGCAGAAATGCCTGGGCTGCGGAATCGGGTACACCCAGTCGCTGCAGCAGACTTTGGGAGGTGTCATCGCGGCGAACGATCTCACTGCGGAACAGCGAAAAGCCCGCAACTTCGGGAAGCAGATTCAATTCAGGCTGTTCATAGCCAAGATCGAGCATTTCGGTCACGAGGCTCACGGGCAGGTCTGATGCGTCGGGTGCCAGCGGAGCGATTCCAAACGCGGTGACGCCCGTACCCAGAAGAATCGCGCCAATGCCTCCCATGATGCGTTTGGGGTGGCGGGCAAGGCTTTGAGATACGGCTTCTACGGCATGCGCCAGCGTTGGGAGTAGCGGTCTTGTCAAAACGGGTGCTTTCAAGAAACTTGGGGTGGCTCGACCATGATTCAAACCCCGGATGTGAGGGGTCACAAGACATCAAGTTCCCTGCGCATTTGAGCCACAAAGGGAACCAGTAAGCCACATGCAAAAATCGCGCCCAACTAAAATTGGCCCACAACCTTCAAGTATAGCCAGCCAAGGCCTTTCTACATCTGAGTTTTCACGTATGAACACCCATCAAAACGATTCAAAAAGTACTCACAGTGCGGGTGTCGAGGCCCCCTCACTGACAGACGGTGTTCAAGCGGCGCTGGATGTGACGCTGCGCGGGTGCGAAGAATTGTTACCTCAGGCCGACTGGGTACAAAAATTGTCACGTGCCGAAGCCAGCGGTCAGCCACTGCGCATCAAGCTCGGGCTGGACCCGACGGCACCCGACATTCACATTGGACACACCGTGGTGCTCAACAAGATGCGCCAGTTACAGGACCTGGGCCACCAGGTGATTTTCCTCATCGGGGACTTCACCAGCCTGATCGGTGATCCATCCGGTCGCAACAACACCCGCCCGCCTTTGACAACCGAACAGATCAAGGCCAACGCCGAGACCTACTACAAGCAGGCCAGCCTGGTGCTCGATCCCTCCAAAACCGAGATTCGCTACAACAGCGAATGGAGCCTGCCACTGGGCTCGATGGGCATGATTCAGCTCGCGGCCAAGTACACGGTGGCCCGCATGATGGAGCGCAACGACTTTCACGACCGCTTCAAGGCTGGCACGCCGATCAGCGTGCACGAGTTCCTGTACCCGCTCATGCAGGGGTACGACTCGGTCGCGCTCAAGAGCGACCTGGAGCTGGGTGGCACCGACCAGAAGTTCAACCTGCTGATGGGGCGCCACCTGCAGACGGAGTATGGCCAGGAGCCGCAGTGCATCCTGACCATGCCGCTGCTCGAAGGACTCGATGGCGTGGAGAAGATGTCGAAGTCCAAGAACAACTACATCGGCATCACCGAAGCTGCGAACACCATGTTCGCCAAGGTGCTGAGCATTTCAGACACGCTGATGTGGCGCTGGTACACGCTGCTGTCGTTCAAGTCGATGGCCGAGATCGAAGCCTTGAAAAAGGAAGTGGAGGGCGGTCGCAACCCCAAGGATGCCAAGGTGATGCTTGCCAAGGAGATCACCACGCGCTTCCACAGCGCGGCCGCCGCCGATGCCGCCGAGCAGGACTTCATCAACCGCAGCAAGGGCGGCGTGCCCGACGAGATTCCCGAAGTCTCGGTGAGCGGAGCACCCCTCGGCGTGGCCGCCCTGTTGAAGGCGGCTGGCCTGGCAGCCTCCACCGGCGAGGGCAACCGCCTGATCGACGGGGGCGGTGTGCGTGTGGACTCCAGCGTGGTCAGCGACAAAGGACTGAAGCTGGAGGCCGGGACCTATGTGCTGCAGGTGGGCAAACGAAAATTCGCGAGGGTCACGCTGACTTGACGTGATTGAAGCTCCGCGCCCAGGCCGCCAGCAAATCTGCTGAGTCCATTACCAGGCCGAGGTGCAGCGACACCATGCTCAATGCGGCCCCTTCCAAGTGAGCGTCGGTGCCTCGCACCAGGTCGCGCAGCA
>JAABRN010000312.1 GCA_011390855.1 Hydrogenophaga sp.
CCCTCGTGCGCATCTGCCCCGCTGATCTAAACTCTCGTCATGAACGAGACAGTATTGAAGCCCAGCGTGGTGCGTGTGCCCATTTCCCTGGGCGAACGCAGCTACCAGATCCATGTTGGCTCAGGCCTCATTGACGAGGCGAGTAGCTTCGAGGATTTAGCCTGCGGCCAGTCGGCATTGATTGTCAGCAACGAGACTGTCGCTCCACTGTACCTTGATCGGCTTGTGGCCACACTGATCAAGCGGCATCGAATGGTGCACAGCCTCGTGCTTCCCGATGGCGAAGCGCACAAGCACTGGATCACATTGAATCTGGTGTTCGACAAACTCCTCCAGCTGCAGTGCGATCGCAAAACAGTGCTCTATGCACTGGGCGGCGGCGTGGTGGGCGACATGACCGGCTTCGCCGCAGCATGCTACATGCGGGGAGTGCCATTTGTTCAGGTACCCACCACCTTGCTTGCGCAGGTAGATTCTTCGGTGGGTGGCAAAACCGGTATCAACCATCCCCTGGGGAAGAACATGATCGGGGCCTTTTACCAGCCCCTTCGCGTCATCTGCGACCTGGACACGCTTTCGACCTTGCCGCCGCGCGAGTTGAGCGCAGGGCTGGCCGAAGTCATCAAGTACGGTCCGATCGCCGACATGGCGTTTTTCGACTGGATCGAAGCCAACATCGATGCATTGATGGCGCGTGACGCTGCAACGCTTGCCTTTGCCGTCAAGCGAAGCTGTGAAATCAAGGCATGGGTGGTTGGCCAGGATGAGCGCGAATCTGGCTTGCGCGCCATACTCAACTTTGGCCATACGTTTGGCCACGCCATTGAAGCGGGCATGGGATATGGCGCCTGGCTACACGGCGAGGCCGTGGGCTGCGGCATGGTGATGGCCGCACGGCTGTCGCATGCGCTCGGACTGGTTGATCAGGCATTCCTATCCCGCCTTGAGTCACTGGTTCAAAAAGCTGGTCTTCCTGTGGTTGCGCCGGTACTCGACCCTCACGACAACGTGGGGCGCTACATGGAGTTGATGAGGGTCGACAAAAAGGCGGAGGCAGGGGCCATCCGCTTTGTCGTGATTGATGTGCCCGGGCAAGCTCGATTGCAGGCCGTGCCCGACGAACTGGTTGCCGAGGTGATTGGCCGCAGTTGCACTGAGTCATGAAGATGCCTCAACCCCACGTGGCGGGGAGTCTTGCGCCTTACGCCTGCGACCCTGCGCGCAGCCGTGGCAGACGCATCGAGGAACCGGCAGCCCCTACCCGAACGGCGTTCCAGCGTGATCGCGACCGGGTCATTCATTCCACCGCCTTCAGAAGGTTGGTCTATAAAACGCAGGTTTTTCTCAACCATGAGGGAGATCTTTTCCGCACTCGATTGACGCACTCACTCGAAGTCGCTCAGCTGGGTCGGAGCATTGCACGTTCGCTGCAGCTGAATGAAGATCTTGTCGAGGGTATCTCTCTCGCTCATGACTTGGGTCACACGCCGTTTGGCCACGCTGGGCAAGACGCGCTGAACACCTGTTTGAAGTCGCTATTGCCAGGGACCGCTGAACAGCGAAGCGGCTTCGAGCACAACTTGCAAAGTTTGCGTGTGGTGGACGAACTCGAAGAGCGTTACCCAGGATTTGACGGGTTGAATCTTTCGTTTGAAATGCGGGAGGGCATTCTCAAACACTGTTCTCGCGCCAATGCACAGCTCCTGGAATTGAAGGAGCCGGGCGGAGTGGGTGCACGCTTTGTGCATGGAGGCTCGCCCTCTCTCGAGGCACAGCTCTGCAACCTGGCTGATGAAATTGCCTACAACGCGCACGACATTGACGATGGCGTGCGATCGGGTCTTCTGTCGCTGGAGCAGCTCGAAGAAGTGCCACTTTTTGACGGCCATCGGCGCGAAGCGCTGAAGAAGCATCCCGAACTGCAAGGCCGCCGGCTGCTTTTTGAATCAATCCGTTTGATGCTGAGCGAGCAGGTGTATGACGTGATCAACACCACGCGCCAGCGTCTGGAAGCCGCGGGCGTTGCGAGCATTGACCAGGTGCGATCTCTCCCCACAATGGTGTGTTTCTCGGATTCAATGAAGCCGGAGTCCAGTGCATTGAAGTCGTTCCTGCACAAAAACCTCTACCGACATCCCCAGGTCATGCACAACACGGACCGGGCGAGACAGGTGGTGGCCGATCTGTTTGGCTTGTATTTGCAGCGGCCAGAAGAAATGACAGATGGCGGTCTGTTCAAGCCGCCCTTGGCTCGGGCCGTGGCCGATCACATTGCTGGCATGACGGATCGTTTCGCGATCCGAGAGCATGAGCGCCTGATAGGGACCTCGGTCTTTCCGCACAGTGTCGAACCAGCCCCGAAGCCCATGCAATCTGCGGCAGCACGCTGATGCCGTCAGACCGATTGGCACTGAGTCCGCGCCGCACGGCGGCATTGGTGGTGATCGTTGGCGTGACCTGCGCCCTGCATGTCGGCAAGATGCCGGTCGCCATTCCTGTGCTGCAGCAGTCCATGGGATTGACCCTGGTACAGGCGGGCTTCATGCTGTCTCTGGTGCAATTGGCAGGCATGTTGCTGGGCTTGCCTGTCGGGCTGATGGCAGATCGCTTTGGTGCTCGCCGGCTGATGCTCGTCGGTCTGATCATTCTTTCGGCGGGCAGTGCACTTGGCGCAGTGTCTCCAGGCGTTGGGTTTCTTTTGGCCTCCCGCGTTCTGGAAGGTCTCGGGTTTTTGCTGGCGGTGCTGCCTGCCCCCGCCGTTCTGCGTCAGCAGGTCCATGATCCATCTGTCCTGTCCAGGGCGCTCGGCTGGTGGGGCGCGTACATGCCGTTCGGCACCGCGTTGGCCTTGTTGGTTGGCGTGCCTTTGCTGGCCTGGATGGGATGGCGCCTGGCCTGGGCGATTCTGGCCATGCTGTCGCTGCTGGCTGCCTTGGGTTTGGCGCGTGGTGTGAGAGCAGACGCTTCAGCAACACATCGATCCAGGGTCGGGCAGGCGCTACTCCCCCGGCTGATACGCACCTTGTCAAGCACCGGCCCATGGCTGGTGGCGCTGGCTTTTTTCATGTATTCCGGTCAATGGATGG
>JAABRN010000313.1 GCA_011390855.1 Hydrogenophaga sp.
TTCGGCACCCTTGAGCTTCATCTGCTTGCGGTCGTAGCGGTGAAAGCTGTCGCCCTCGATCACCGCAGCCGTGATGCCTTCGCGCCGGAAGATGTTCTGGAACGTGCGGGTGACAGTGGACGTGCCCGCGCCGCTGGAACCGGTGATGGCGATGATGGGGTGACGCTCAGACATGTGTACTCCAAAGAAAAAAGTCCGTTCGAGAGGTGGGAGATCCAGACAGGGGCACCGCTGAACCGGCTTTGCCGCCCCCTTGGGGGTGACGCCAAAGGCGGCGCGGGAGTGTGTATGGCTAGTCCCGGAATAGCGAGCGTTCAACAAACAGCGGGTTGCGTTCATCCTCGAAGACGGGACGCTCGGCGTGGTAACGCTCGATGCGTTCAACCTCGTTCTTCGATCCGAACACCAGGCCGATGCGCTGGTGCAATGCGTCGGGTGTGACCTTGAGCATGGGTTCGCGTCCGGTGCTGGCGCGCCCGCCCGCCTGCTCGATGATCATGCCCACCGGGTTGGCTTCGTAGAGGAGCCTCAGGCGGCCAGGCTTGGTCACGTCCTTGGTGTCGCGCGGATACATGAACACGCCGCCGCGCATGAGGATGCGGTGTGCCTCAGCGACCATGCTTGCGATCCAGCGCATGTTGAAGTCCTTGCCTCGGGGGCCAGTCTTGCCGGCAAGGCATTCGTCCACATACCGCTTGATGGGCGCTTCCCAGAAGCGGCTGTTGGAGGCGTTGATGGCGAACTCCTGCGTGTCTTCGGGCACGGCCAGGTTCGGGTGGGTGAGCATGAACTGGCCGAGGTTGGGGTCCAGCGTGAAGCCGGCCACGCCATTGCCCACGGTGAGCACCAGCATGGTGGTAGGGCCGTAGAGCGCGTAGCCAGCGGCCAGCTGCTCGGTGCCGGGCTGCAGGAAGTCAGCCTCGACCACGTCGCGTCCGCTGTCAATCGCTTCCTGCGGCGCACGCAGGATGCTGAAGATGCTGCCCACGGTGACGTTCACATCGATGTTGCTGGAGCCGTCCAGCGGGTCAAACACCAGCAGGTATTTGCCCCGCTGCAAGGTCTCGGGAATCTGGTACGGCTCGTCCATTTCTTCAGAAGCCATGCCCGCCAGGTGGCCACCCCATTCGGTCATCTGGGTGAAGTATTCGTTGCTGATCACGTCCAGGCGCTTCTGGTCCTCTCCCTGCACATTGACGCTGGTGGCCACGTCCATCAACGGGTTGCCCAGCACGCCGGTGAGTTCACCAAAAGCCACAGAGCGCGCGATGGCCTTGCAGGCCAGGGCCACATCCAGCACCAGGGCATTGAAGTCGCCGCTGGCCGAAGGGAACCGGCGTCGCTGCTCGATGAGGTACTGGGTGAGGGTGAAACGGCGTCGGGTGGTCATGGTGGGTGGGCGCTGTCAAGGGTGAAATAAATAAAGCAGAGAGCCCCTCAGGCTCTTGCACGCTGAGCTGGCGCACTTGCCTGCCATTCGCGCAGGCGTGACACGCTGACCCCTTCCAGGTCAGGCACCACCCGCAACGCGCCCTGGAAGTCGTGGTGCCGGGTGAATCCGTTGGGCGTGATCACGGTGGACAGGCCAGCGGCCAGAGCCGCACGCAATCCGTTGGCGGAATCCTCGAAGGCGATGCACACATTGGCGGACAGGCCCATGTCACCCAGCACCTGCAGGTACACCTGTGGATGGGGTTTCTTGATCGGAGACGAAGACGCGTCGCCAACGGCCAGAAAATGCGTCCGCCAGTCGGCCCCGATCGCGTGGCGCAACAAGGCCGCAATGTTGACTGGGGACGTGGTGGTGGCAATGGCCAGACCCAGGCCTTGCTTGAGGGCCTCGTCCATGAGGGCGAGCACACCGGGGCGCAGTGAAACCGCACCGCCATTCACGGCGTTTTCGTAGAAGGCTGTCTTGATCTCGTGCAGACGGTTGATGGTGGCAAGCACAGCCCCGCCTTCGAGCTCCTTGAGATCGGGTTGCATACTGCGCCAGTGGTGCAGCATGCGCTCCTTGCCACCAGAGATTTCCAGCAACTGGGTGTACTGCTCACTGGTCCAGTGCCAGTCCATGCCTTCTTCGGCAAAGGCGTGGTTGAAAGCCGCCAGGTGCACGGATTCGGTGTCGGCAAGCGTGCCGTCTACATCAAAAATCAGCGCTTTCAGCATGGGGCCTCCCGATTCCAGAGCCCCTGTCTTGCGGGGGGATGAATGGAATATAAGGACACGCGGAAGTAAGGTAAATTCACGATTTATTGAACTTCGATTAAGAAAAAACTTAATAATGCTGTGCACAATCGCCGCCATGTGCGGCTATGCAGAGCATCCCTTATGAAGAACGCCACGATTCGCCAGCTCAGGGTTTTCGCCGAGGTGGCCAGGCACCTCAGTTTTGCCCGTGCGGCCGAGGTGCTTCACCTCACGCCACCAGCGGTGACCATGCAGGTCAAGGAGCTGGAAGGACATGTTGGCCTGCCGCTGTTCGAGCGCCAGGGCCGCCAGGTGACACTGACCACGGCGGGCGAGTACATGCTGGTCTACGCGCGCAAGGTGCTGGCCACGCTGAAAGACGCCGAAGACGCCGCCGCGCGACTGAAGCGGCTGGAGGTGGGCACGCTCACCATCGGCATGGTGAGTACCGCCAAGTACTTTCTGCCAGGGCTGCTGGCCGAGTTCCGGCGCGAGCACGAGGGCATTGAGCTCAAACTGGCGGTGGGCAACCGCGAGCAACTGGTGAAGATGCTGCATGGCAACGAGGTGGACATCGCCATCATGGGACGCCCGCCCACCGAACTGGCCACCCGCGCCGAACCGTTCGCCGCCCACCCGCACGTGTTTGTGGCGCCGATTGACCACCCGCTGCTCAAGGTGGGCCATCCCACGGTGGACAGCCTGCGTCCACATGGCTTCATACTGCGCGAGCGCGGATCGGGCACGCGGGCGGCCATGGAGTCATTTCTGGAAAACTCGCGCATGGAGCCGCGCGTGGTGATGGAAATGACCAGCAATGAGACCATCAAGCAGGCGGTGATGGCGGGTCTGGGCATCAGCTTCCTGTCGCTCCACACCATCGGCCTGG
>JAABRN010000314.1 GCA_011390855.1 Hydrogenophaga sp.
GGCTCCGACGCGAAGACCGGGTGCTGCTGCTCATGCACGACTCCAGCGACTGGGTGGTGAGCTTTCTGGGTGCGCTGCACGCAGGCGTGGTGCCGGTGGCCGTGAACACCCTGCTGACAGCCAAGGACTACGCCTACATGCTGGCCGACAGCCGTGCGCAGGTGGCGCTGGTCTCAGCTGCTCTGCTGCCCTCCCTGCAGAGCGCGCTGGACATGGGTGGACATGAAGTGCGGCAACTGATCGTCTCACGTGCGGGCACCGGGTTGACATCGGACGCTCTCGATTTCACGGCATGGGTGGCGGCCCACCCTCTTGGCGCCGCCGCCGACACCCATGGAGACGAGCCTGCTTTCTGGCTCTATTCATCGGGCTCCACGGGCGCACCCAAGGGCACGGTGCACACCCAGGCCAACCTGTACTGGACAGCCGAGCTGTATGGCAAGGGTGTGCTCGCTCTCACTGAAAAAGACGTGGTGTTTTCTGCGGCCAAGTTGTTCTTCGCCTATGGGCTGGGCAACGCGCTGAGCTTTCCGCTCAGCGCAGGCGCCAGCGTGGTGCTGATGGCCGAAAGACCCACGCCGCAGGCCTGCTTCAAGCGCTTCGTGGATCTGAAACCCACAGTCTTCTACGGCGCTCCCACCGGTTATGGCGGCATGCTCGCAAGCCCGGACCTGCCGAGCAAGGAACAAGTGACCTTGCGCCTGTGTTCTTCGGCTGGCGAAGCACTGCCACAGGACCTTGGCCAACGCTGGACGAAGCACTTTGGCGTGGAAATCATCGACGGCATCGGCTCCACCGAAATGCTGCACATCTTTCTCTCCAACCGGCCCGGCAATGTGCGATACGGCACCACCGGCAAAGCCGTGCCCGGCTACGAGGTGCAACTGCGCGATGAGGACGGCAGCGTCATCAAGGGGCACAACCAGATTGGCGATCTCTACATCCAGGGTCCCAGCGCGGCACTGATGTACTGGAACAACCGTGCCAAGTCGCGCGACACCTTCCAGGGCCCCTGGACAAAAAGCGGTGACAAGTACACCCGCGACCCCGACGGCTACTACACCTACGCCGGCCGCAATGACGACATGCTCAAGGTCAGCGGCATCTACGTGAGCCCGTTCGAAGTCGAGGCCACGCTGGTCCAGCACCCCGCTGTGCTCGAAGCCGCCGTGATCGGCAAGGACGACGCTGAGGGCCTCACCAAGACCAAAGCCTTCGTGGTGCTCAGGGCAGGCGCTCAGGCCACCGAAGTCGAATTGCAGGCCTTCGTGAAGGAGAAGCTGGCACCTTACAAGTACCCCCGATTCATTGAGTTCCTGCCCGAGCTGCCCAAGACCGCCACCGGAAAGATCCAGCGATTCAAGCTGCGCGAGATCGAGAACAATGCCACGCCCACCTCGGGTAAACCCTGAAGAAAACACCATTTTGGTTTCTAGCAATAACTACATCTCATAACCATAATGAGCGGCAACGGCGATCCCCGCCGACTGCAAGGTGATACATGCTCCGTTTGTTGCTCTCCGTCATGGCGCTGCTGGTTGGCACATCCGCTCAGGCCAGCAATGCAGGGGTCAGCCCCACTGAAATCCGGCTGGGTGCGTCCGTGGTGCTCTCCGGGCCGCTAGGCCCTCAAACCGCCGAATACAGTGTGGGCTCGCGTCTGCTGTTTGATGCAGTCAACGAGGCCGGCGGGATCCATGGCCGCAAAATCAGCTATGTCACGCTGGATGATGGTTTCGACCCTGCCCGCACGGTGGAAAACACGCGCAAACTGGTTGAAGAGAACAAGGTCTTCATGATCTTCAACAACACCGGCACAGCGCAAACAGCCGCGATTCTGCCGATGTTGCAGGCTTCGCGGACCATCGTGTTCGGGCCTGTCACGGGCGCTTCGTCTTTTCGCGACAACTTCAATCCCTTGATGTTTCATGTGCGCGCCAGCTACGGCAATGAGGCGCGCCGCATCCTGTCGCAAATCAAGCAGATGGGCATCACCCGCGTGGCGGTTTTCTACCAGGACGATGGCTTTGGCAAGGCGCTGCTCGGCGAACTCAAGCGCGCTTCTGAAACCGAAGGCTTGCCCTTCTCGGTGGAGGTCAGCGTGGACCCCAAACAACCAGACTTTGCTGCGGCGGCTGCCGCCATGGCCAACGCGCGGCCTCAGGCCGTGGTGCTCGGCACCGCCGGCAGCACCTTCACCAGCTTCATCAAGGCGGTACATGCCTCTGGTGCCAAACCCAGCTTCTACGGATTTTCAGTGGCCAGCCTTGACGTGATCAACCGCGAGCTCAAGGACAATGCTCGAGGGGTCATCCTCGCGCAGATCATGCCGTCGCTGCGCAGTGCCACCGTACCGGTGGTGCGCGAGTACCTGGACCTGCTGGAGAAAAAGTCACCTGGCGCCGCGCCTTCTGCATCGCAGTTCGAAGGCTTTGTGCATGCACGGCTCCTGGTGGAAGGTCTGCGACGCACCGGCCGCGACCTGACCACGGAGAGCTTCACCCGAACCATGCAAAACGTCGGCGAAATTGCCTTCGGACCGTTTCGTGCGCGCTACGCGCCCGATTCGCACAATGGATCAAGCTACGTGGAGTTGGCCATCGTGGGATCGGACGGAAAGTTGCGGTATTGAGTTGAACCGGGTCAGCGGGGCATGAAAACCACTCAGCCCCTCTTGCCACCGGCCACCAGCAGCACGCCTCCGATCACGATGGCACCAATGCCCGCCCAGAGCGGCACGTTGACGGTTTCTTTTTCCTTGACCGTGAGTTCAAGAGGACCCAGCTTCACGGCCGTGGAGTCCTTGGTGTAGCTAAAGCCGCCATAGGCCAGGGCAAGCGCGCCGGCAATGATGAGCACAACGGCAACGAGTCGGGTAGGGTTCACAATTTTTCTCCAGTGGGCGGCAGCCTGGCGTTCTCGCGACTGCCTTGGCGACGAACAAAGCCAACCATTGAAGCACATATCCTGCGGCGCAATGCCGCCGCGACCCGCAGGTCACGGCAGTGACCACGCCGATCAGCACGGCGAACACAACGCGAGTCGAAAGCCATTTCATGCGTTGACATCCGTGAGCA
>JAABRN010000315.1 GCA_011390855.1 Hydrogenophaga sp.
GTGCAGGAAGCCGAAGCCCGCTATGCACGGATGCGCGCCGAGCGAGACGGCGGCCAGCAGAGCATGGCTCTTCATCGGGGTCGCGTCGTGCGCACCGGTGTCGTGGGCGCCTTCCAGCGCATGACCCAGATGACCCTGGGCCGCGCCATTGGCGCCGTCTGTCTGGCTCTGGCACTTTCCGGTCTCATCATTGGCGAGATTGGTTCGCGCTTGAGCGACACCGCCCACATGGCCATGGCGATTCCGCTGATCGCGGTGGCGCTGCTGGCCTCGTGGATGCTGCGCCGCTCCATGGTGGGCCCACTGCAAAAAGCGATCCAGTTTGCCAACACCATGGCTGCTGGCGACCTCTCAGCCCGTTTTGACGGCCCCAGCCGCGGCGAATTCGGTGAACTGGCCAAGGCCCTGAACCAGCTCAACGTGAACCTGCAGGCCGTGGTCTCCGACGTGCGACACGAAGTGGAAGGCGTGCAGGTCGCGTCCAACGAAATCGCCAGCGGCAACCAGGACCTTTCAGCGCGAACCGAATCCCAGGCCAGCAGCCTGGAAGAGACAGCCGCTTCCATGGAGCAACTCACCAGCACGGTCGAACACAGCGCCAATTCGGCGCGCGAGGCCGCCTCGCTGTCCAAGCGGGCCGCTACCGTGGCCCGCGAAGGCAACGACGCCATGGGCCATGTGGTCAGCACCATGGATGACATCAGCCGCTCGTCCAGCCGGATCGGTGAAATCATTCAGGTGATCGAAGGCATTTCGTTCCAGACCAATATTCTGGCGCTCAACGCTGCCGTGGAAGCCGCTCGCGCCGGTGAGCAAGGACGCGGTTTTGCCGTGGTCGCCGCCGAGGTGCGCAGCCTGGCACAACGCACCTCCACCGCCGCCAAGGAAATCAAAGTGCTGATCGACGAGTCGGCCCAGAAAGTGTCGCAAGGCAGCCAGCTGGTGCACAGCACCGGCCAGACCATGAACAACATGGTGGGTGCGGTGGAACAGGTCAACTCGCTCATCACCGACATCACCAGTGCGTCCAACGAACAGTCCATGGGCATCGCACAGATCAACCAGGCCGTGGGCCAGCTCGATTCAGTGACTCAGCAGAACTCGGCCATGGTCGAGGAGCTCGCTGCCGCTGCCAGTTCGCTTCAGGCCCAAGCGGTTGTGGTGCAAGACGCCGTGCGAATTTTCCGCCTCAACAGCCGCGCCCAGCCTGCCAGAACACCCTACTGAACCAGCCGGCACTTGGCACGGAGCGCGCCCTGCCAAGGGTCGGCGCTCCGTTTTTGCTTGAGGGGTCCGGGACGACTTTCACCTCGTCGTGATAACGTAGCGCCATGCCGAAAAACATCCGCTACACCCTGCTTTCGCTGCGCGATCTGGCGGCATCCATCGGCCCATTTGCCCTGCTGACGATTGCCCTGCTGGCCCTCACCTACTGGTGGCTGAACCCCACCCCGCCCAAGCGGGTGGTACTGGCCACGGGTCCTGAACAAAGCGCGTACGACGAGTTTGGCAAACGCTACGCTGAAGCCCTGCAGCGCTACGGCATCGAGGTCGAATTGCTGCGCTCGGAAGGTTCTTCGGACAACCTGGCGCTGCTGCGCAATGGCAAGGCAGACCTCGGTTTCGTGCAGGGCGGCACCGCAGACATTGGTTTCGATGATGAAGACGCCATCACCTCACTGGGCAGCCTTTTCGTGGAACCCCTCTGGCTGTTCTACCGCGAAGATGCCGCACAACGCCTGCGCCAGAGCGACACCGTGAGCCACCTCTCAGAGCTGCGCGGCTGGCACGTGAACGTGGGCACTGCCGGCAGCGGTGTTCCGCGCCTGTTCTCCACCTTGCTCGACGTCAACCGCATCCCGCCCGGTGCGCTGCAATTGAGTGAAATGGAACAGACACCGGCCACGGTGGCCTTCCTGGAAGGGGAGCTCGATGCAGTGGTGTTCGCCTCGGCCCCGGAATCGCTGATGGTGCAGATGCTGTTGCAGACACCGGGTATCCGTCTGCTGAATTTTGCACAGAGCGAAGCCTATTCACGGCGCTTCGGGTACCTCACACCGGTGGTGCTCCCCCAGGGCGTGGTAGACCTTGCTGCCAACAATCCGGAGCACGACATGCGTCTGGTGGCTTCCACCACCAGCCTGCTCGCCAGTACCGAGACCCATCCAGCCATCCTCCAGTTGTTCGCGCAAACGGCCATGAACCTGCATGGTGGTGCAGGCTGGTTCAGCCGCACCCGCGAATACCCCAGCCTGGAGCACACCGAAGTGCCGGTGTCGCAAGAAGCCGTGCGCGCAATCACCAAAGGGCCACCCTTCCTCCAACGCTATCTGCCGTTCTGGCTGGCCAACCTGATCGAGCGCATGTGGCTCGCGATGGGCCTGATCATCGCCTTGGCCCTGCCCCTCTCCCGCATCGTGCCGCCGCTC
This sequence comes from Hydrogenophaga sp., assembly GCA_011390855.1. Classification (GTDB taxonomy): domain Bacteria; phylum Pseudomonadota; class Gammaproteobacteria; order Burkholderiales; family Burkholderiaceae_C; genus Hydrogenophaga. The sequence continues at coordinate 2,430 of JAABRN010000315.1, forward strand.
TACACCTTCCGCATCCGCTCACGCGTGTTCCGTTGGTACGCGGAGCTGCGCGACATCGAACAACGCGCTGAAGCACATGACGAAGACGACGGCGAAACGGTGCAATCGCTGCTGGACCAACTGGACACCCTGGAAAGCAAAGCCGAAAAAATCGTGGTGCCCCTCTCACACACCGACGAGCTCTACGCATTGCGCAACAACATTCACCTGGTGAGAAAGAAGCTGCTCAGAAAAGCCTGAGCTCAACCTGGCTCCCGAAGCCAAGTGCATTTTTCCAGGGCACCCGTGGAACCGGCTTGCCGGGCCACTGGGTGCGTCCCCCCTCCAAGCGGCAAAGGCGCGCCAGAGAGGGGGGAAGCCGCGTCAGCGGCGCAGGGGGGAGTTCCGAACCTTAGGGGAGCTACCCGCCCTTGCTGCTGTTGATCCAGGCCTGCCGAGCCACTTCATCCAGCGCTTCGTTGATCACACCGTTGTTGGCTACCACCCGAAGGCGGTTGTTGGCCATGAGGTTGTCCAGGCCACGCCGGGTCATGGACAGAGAGCGTCCGTTCCCCGCCGTGAACAGAAACATGGTGTTGTGCGGGCTGGCCCAGGTGAGCTGAGCGCGCATGGGCTGCCCTTCGTGCCAGACATCCACCCAGGAGT
>JAABRN010000316.1 GCA_011390855.1 Hydrogenophaga sp.
AAACATGGACCGCGACACGTACGCGGCGCGCCTGCAATTGACGATTGCAGAGACCGAATCGCTGCACGCCCGCGCTCAGGACGTGGGCGACGGCAAGGCCACCATTGGCTGGGGCTACACCTTCAACCGCAACGACAACCACGCCATTTGGCAGGCATCGGGTATCAACCTGACCGAGGGTCAATGGCGGGACATCCGTGATGTCGATGCGGCGCCAACAAGGGACAAGACCCGCCTGGGCCTGGCGTTTGGCCGCGAGCTCAATGAGGCAGAAGCCAACCAGCTGCTGGTGGCATCTGCGCAGACCTACGCCACCCATGCCGATGCACTGGACATGCCCGATTCGCGGGAGCGCCTGGCACTGGTTTCCGTCACCTACAACCGCGGCGTGGGTGCCATGCGAGGGCACCCGCTGCTGGACGCGATTGACAACGGCGAACGCGCAGAAGCGTGGTACCAGCTGCGCTACAACTGCTGGGGCTCGAACGCGCAGTACGAAGCGGGTTTGCGCAAGCGGAGGCTGGTCGAAGCGCAGGTGCTCGGGCTCTACGACGACCCGGCGGACGTGGGGCCGGACGAAGCGCGCTCGGTGTTCCGCATGGTGACGCAGCACCGGGAGGGTATTCAGGCAATCGAAAAACGGTTTGGCGAAACACTTGAAGGCGAGGCTGGCTTGCGCGACCTTCGGGCCCTGGCCAACCGCGACTACCCGGGCGTGACCAGGGAGTTTGGCCAGGTGCCCACGCTGCGCGAATCGCTGGAGCCTGCGAGGCTGGCCCTGCTGGCACAACTGCGCACCGACCACCCTCACCTGGCCGATTCATTGGCGGACGATCGCATCGACGCTGCATCCATCCATGTGGACCCCGGACCCGGCAGGCGCATGCAGAATCCCGTGCTGCAAGGCGGCGACGGCATGGATGTGTTTGTGCTCGAAGACGGCGCCGTGCTGCGCGACACCGATGGCCGGGGCATGCTGTTCTGGAATGGGCGCGCCCTCACCGGCAGCGCGGACGCCGCACTGCACTACCGCATGCAAGGCAACGACCTATCCGTCACCGACGAGCGCGGACAGTCGGTGCGCATTGAAAACTACACCGGTGGTCTGGGCTTGCACCTCCCGCATCTGGCGAACCAGCACGGATGGGAAGACGCGCAGGCCACGCCCCAGCAAGCGCCCTCGCCCTGGCTGGCTCAGTTGGCACAGCCACTCACCGAAGCGGGTTATTCACCCGATGTGCAGCAGCGCATCGCCAGCGCGTGGGAACACCATTTGGCCCGGCATGCACATTTCGGCGCGCCCGATCGGCTGCTTTTCAGTCACGACGGTGAATCGATTGCGGCTCTGCACGGGCACGCCTTGTCAGAGATGCAGATCCGTGATGCACTTGCGGCGCAGGGCGCACCCGTGGAGCGGGCCACCCAGATCTTGCAGACACCCAGCCACGAATGGAGCGACCCTCACACGCAACGGCACATGGCCTGAGCCGGATCGACTCAGGGACAATTGGCGTTGAGCAGGAAAGTGAAAATGAAGCTGCCGCCAGCAGCGATCGCCCCGCCGCGTTTCCCGTCGGGCCTCTCACACCCAGACCCATGCCCATCACCACATCAGAGGCGCTGCGTGCGCTGTTCCATCCGGCCGGCGAGCGTTCGCTCAAGAAAGAACTTCCTCAGCTGGACGAGCACATCACGCGCTTTGTCGGTCTGTCGCCATTCGTGGTGATCAGCAGCAGCGACGCCCGCAGTGGGGCACTTGATGCATCGCCGCGCGGCGGTTTGCCCGGCTTCGTGAAGGTGCTGGACGCACACACCCTGCTGCTGCCAGACGCGCCGGGCAACAACCGGCTGGACACGCTAGAGAATATCGTCAGCCACGGGGAAGGTGGTGCCCCGGTGGGTCTGCTTTTCCTGGTGCCGGGTGTGGACGAAACCCTGCGCATCAACGGTCGTGCCTGGCTCAGCACCGACGAGGCCGACCTAAGACAGGGCGCCGAAGCACATCGAATGCCCAAGCTGGTGGTGCGTGTCAGGGTGCAGGCTTGCTACCTGCACTGCGCCAAGGCATTGATGCGGTCGAAGCTGTGGGACGCATCCAGACAGGTGGAACGTTCTGCGTTGCCCAGCATGGGCGAAATGCTGCGAGACCAGATCCGCGCGTTCCACGGCGAGGACACCGTGGCCGAGTCACAGGCACAGATGCTGGAGCGCTACCGGCAGACGCTTTAGGCCGCTTGCCCCTTGGGTCGCAACTCAAGCTCCCTCAAGCGCTGGTGGGTCGGGCTGTCCCTGTCCAGCGGCAGGTTGCACCTGACGCTGAGGTAGTGCGCGCTGAACACGTCCAGCCAGGCGGCCAGCAGCTGGGCCGTGTGATCTTCATTCGCGAGTTGCAGACACAACGCCGCCACCTCGGAAGTGCAGAAATGGTGACTGTGAACCGAGCGGCGAAGGCGGTAGGCAGATGCGTGTTCGGGGTGGAGGCTGAGCACCGGAAAAGGGTCGAGGTAGGGGCTCTTGCGAAACACCTTTCGCGCCTCGGCCCACGTACCGTCGAGCAACACGAACAAGGGCCTTTTGGCAAGCTCCGGATCGGCTTCACCGGAGGCATTGACGGGTGATGGCAGTCGCTCGTGCACCACCCGCCCAGGGGCCACGAACTCACCCGGGAAAACCACAAAAGGTTGCCACTGAGGATCGCCCAGCAGCGCCAGCAGCGCCGGGTCCACCGCTGTGCGCGACCAGCCAAAGGCGAAGGTATCCGCGACCAGGTCGGCCACCAGCCATCCCGTGTTGCTCGGCTTGAGCGCTTCGATATCGCCCATGATCAGACACACGCCCGCTCGCGTCTGCGTGACGCCGGGGCACAGATCACAAATGCAATGACTGGCGATCAGGCGACAGCCATTGCAGCGCCCGGCCCCTGAACCTCGGGCCACATAGGGCTTGCTGCTGGCGGCCAGCCTCGCCGTGCGCAAGCGGGCAACGGCATGTCCCGGATCGACAGGCTCAGGAGAGAGAGAAAGAGGGTGCATGCAGGCAATGTATGCGAGTCGTGCCACAGGCACCGTTC
>JAABRN010000317.1 GCA_011390855.1 Hydrogenophaga sp.
CCAGCGGGCGCCGGTGGTTGAATAGAAGCCGTCGTTGCTGCGGCCGCTGATGGACTGAAGCCAGTCGATCGAGGTGTCAGCCGACCATTGCCGTGTTCGCCAGCTGGCGCGCAAATAGGCACCGGAGATGTCGTTGACCATGGGCAGGTTGGCCCAGCTCAGACCGGGCTCCAGCCGGTACAGGCCAGCACCATACTTGCGCGGGCCTTCATCGAACTCGCCATCGATCCAGTAACCACCGCGACCACCATTCACGGTGCTGCTGCCTGAATTCACGGCCTGTGCCTGCAAGCGGTACCTCGTGCCTTCCTTTCGCAGCGCCAGCAAGGTGGCGTCGGCGTCCACCAGTTCGTTGGGGCCGCGTGGCATCTCAAAATTGGATACCCCGCGTGCGTTCTCGTGCTGCACAGCCAGCGTCCAGCCCTGGCGCGAAAGGCCCAGCGGGTCGTTTGCTGCGTCGGCGTCCAGGCGCCATTGCGCGCCCAGCACCGAGCGCCGGCCGGGCAATCGCCGGAAGCCCGTGGCAGGAAGAATTTCCAGCTGACCCGGCTCGCCGGTGGCGGCCTGCAGTTGCCACCCACGGCCAGGATTCACCCATTCCCCGCTGAGCCCCTCCAGGATGGATGTGGGAACAAACACCCGGGAAGGCAGTCGGGTGATGTCTGGTGCAGGTGTGTCCACATAGCCCAGACTGTGGTTTCCCAGCCAGCCTCGGCCCAGCGGCATCTGAATCTGACGCAGCGTGAGCGTGCCGTCGCCGTCATCGGGTGCGTAGTTGCCGTCGAGCGAGAGCGTGCCGTGGTTCGGGGTTTCCAGAACGCCGTAGGCCGAGTAGCCCAGTTTGGCCGAACGCTGATCGTCGAACGGTTGGGTACCGATGCGGGATTCCAGCCTCACAAACCGGGACCAGCCTGATGTGTCGTAGTCGTAGGTCTGTGCATCGTCCAGCACCTCGGGCTCCAGCCCTTCGATCACACGGTCTACAAAGCCTGCGCTGGCGTTCTGCGGCTGGGCAGCGGATGTGCTGTCGGTTTGTGCCTCCGCCACCGAAAGCGCGCTCATCAGAATCGCCAGCGCAACCGGTGTCAACCGCCCACACGGCGTCATGGAACGAAGCTCGTGTCCAGCGGGAGACGGTTCTTCCCCCATTCCAGATTGCCCTTGACGGCCAATGGAAAACGCACTTCAGGTGCGGGTTTGCCCTCTTCTGCCACGGGCACGAGCGCGATGCTGCGCGTTTCTCCCGGCATGATGGGAATGTCCGCGGGCGAGAGCTCCAGGCGCTGGCCGCCAGCGTCCGTTCCATTGACGAAGCCTTCCAGCCGGCCGTGCGCGTTGCCGGTGTTGCGCACCTCGAGCAACGCCGTTGTCTTGTTGTCTGGTGTCTTCACCACCCGGGTGGCGGTGATCTCCAGCGCAGGTGTTGCACCGCCAATCGCGGCATAGACGATCACGCCAATTCGGCCTCCCACGTCCACACTGCTCTTGGCCGGATCGATGCCTTCGACCATGATGGCGAAGCGACACTCTCGGGCTGGCGTGCCGGCTGGTGGGG
>JAABRN010000318.1 GCA_011390855.1 Hydrogenophaga sp.
CGCGCACCCGACTCCAGCGTGAGCTCTCGCCGTTCGATGGCAACCCAGGGGCGACAGCTATCTGGCGCCAGCGCGTCACTGAAGACCACCGAATTGTCGGGCTGGAAGGTCCAGTCGTTGGTGTAAACACGGTAGGCGCCCTTGAGCTGACCCACGTGCTGTATCTCGAACACCTGGCGCGTGCTGGTGCCAGCCTTGGCCTGGATCTCGAAACGCGGTGGCGTGATGTAGGCGGCAAAGCCCTGGGCACTGGCAACCCCGCCGACGCTCAGCATCAAGGCGGTCAACAAACTCTTGCGCAGGTGCCGGGAGGCAGCCATCGGTAAGGAGGTGGCGGAAATCATCAGGCGAAGGCGTCAGTCGGCATCAAATTCAAAATGGAAGTTCAAGCGACGCGAACGGCCTTGCCAGTCGGGGTTCGAGCGCAGCCGCACCTTGAACTGGTCCTCCAGCGTGGCGCCCCGGATCGTGCCCGCGTACACCAGCGTGCGATCGCCTGAAACCAGCCGGCCCGGCTGCATGCGTCCCTGGGTGGTCCATACCGCTTCGATGGTGGATGCCTCGTCGCGAGGCAAAGCCATGTAGACGCGCCCGCTGCGACCCACCCACTCGCGGGTGTCGATCCGGACGTTGACCACCACCCAGGCCTCCATGCCCGGCGCCTGGGATCGGCTGGCCTCCAGAGGCAGCCATTCCATCTGCAGGTTGGGAGGCACCGTGTGACTGAGCGAGTCGTCCAGGCGATGGGGGTTGGCCCAGACGCTGGACGTCACCAACAGGGCCAGCAGGGCTGGAACCGAGCGGGAGCGTCCTTTCATGGACTTGAAAGGGTGTAGGTGACCCGGGCGTTGTACGTGCCCGCTGCTCGGATCGCACTGTTGGCGTAGCTGAAAGTGTGGCAGTTTTCGATGTAGCGATTGGCCGGTACATTGGCCAGGAACTGGGTTCCGCCATTGAATGTGCCGGCCGGAATCACATCCGGCAGGTTGCTGCCGGGCGCCGAGACGGTCCAGCTGATTTGCGAGATCGGGATGGTCTCTCCATTGCCGTTTGTCAGATTGGCGGGGGATCTCACTTCGAGAGTGGCATTTGCCGGCGGATTGCCTGGTCGTCGGTACGATGCGCCGATCAGGACCTGGTTGGTCGGATCCGGGCAGGTCAGGTTGTTGTCGCCATAAAGGCTTCGGGATTGTGAGCTGTTGCTCGTCATGGCCTGTGCGGAACCATTGCCCACCTGCAAGGCAGGTACCGTCACCTGTACCAGGTTGACCGTGCCATTGTTCCCGTTCATCGTGCCGTTGCCCACGTGCAGAAACACTCTGCGAGAGGCGGGCGCCAGCTGCAGCGACCAGGCATGTGCAGCAGCCGAGAAGACGCTGCACAGCATCACCAGAACGAGGGTGACTGGCTCGGTGCGGGGGCGGAAACGTACGAAGCGCGTCATCAGGGGGTCACGTGCGAAAAGGTGCGCTGGGTCGGTTCGCAGGCCGTTGCCATGCTGTT
>JAABRN010000319.1 GCA_011390855.1 Hydrogenophaga sp.
CAGGTTTCGCGCACTGAGCAGGCCCACAGGCAAGGCCATCAGGGCACCCAGCAGCGAACCCAGCGTGGCGATCTGGAACGTGACCCAGGTGGCACGCCCCAGCGCCGCCAGAAAATCGGCCTCCACCACGCGGCGGTTTTCCACGCGCAGCAGGGTGCCGTCGTCGCTGCGGTATTCCAGCCGCTCGGGCCCGAACCACACATCCAGAAAGCTCGGGTAGGCGAACTCCCCGATCGACTTGATCAGGTTGGCCAGGGGGTTGCGACCCAGCGACAACTCATCCGCGAGCCAGAGGCTGCCCAGGCAGACACCCACCAGCAATGCATAGGCCAGCACCAGCAGCGCGAAGCGCGTGCGGCCCGACCACGGCATTGGCCAGAACGTTCGCTGAACCGGCAACGCGTTCACTTGGGCTGCAGGGTGCCAGTGGCCAGGCCCGCGTCACGAATCGCCTTGTAGACCCTGTTGTCGCTGTTGACGAAGCCGGTGTAGCTCGGCGGCATCAGACCAGGCTGCGTCTCGCGCAGGGTGCCGACCTCGGCCAGTGCTGCCTGCAGGCGCGCCACGAAGGCCTTGTCCTTGTAGAGCGCTTCGCTGACGGCAAAGGCGTCGTTGGGCAGGGGGTCGGACTGCCAGATGATCTTCGAGCGCTCGGCCTTGATCAGGCCCTGCGAGATCATCGCGTCGCGGTTGCGGTTGAAGTCGGCGCCGGCGTCGATCTGCCCGGCGGTGACCTGGGTCTGGATCGCCTGGTGTTTGGTGTGCAGCACGCGTGAAAAATGCTTCGCGGGGTCAATCCCCTGCTTCATGAAGAAGTGCAGTGGAATCAGGTAGCCCGAGGTGGAGCCCTTGTCGCCAAAGGCGAAGGTCCGTCCTTTGAGATCGGCCACCGAGTTGATGCCCGAGTCCGGATGGGTGACGATCATGGCGAAGTATTCGGGCTTGCCTTCGTACAGGATGGTCGAGACCACCTGGGCATTGGCCGCCTGGTTGGCCAGCACATAACCCCAGGGGCCCATCAGTGCCAGGTCGGTTTCGCCATTGGCCAGCGACTTGGCCAGCCCTTCCCAGCTGTCGACCGTGCGCAGCTCCACCGGGCGGCCCAGGCGCTGGGACAGGTGCTGGGCCAGCGGCCGGTAAGTGGCGTCGTTGCGCTCACGATCGGGCTGGAACAGGCCGACACCAAACTTCAATGGCGTGCCTTGCGCGTGCGCAGACATGGCTGCGAGCAAAAGGAACAGACAGGCAAGCCAGCGGGTGAACACGGTCATGGGGTCATTCCTGAAGCAACGGGTTGGGCCAGGCCGCTGTGCACGGCATGAAAAGAAACGGTTGCTGTCGCCGTGCCAGCCGGTTCCAGCGCGCCACCGCAACTGCTGCCCTGACCCGCCGTGCAGCCGTAGCAATGGTCAGCGATCCGGATCGCCTCTCCTTCGGGATCGGCCTGCAACAGGTCGCGCAGTTTCGGGCGGTAGGTCTTGCCCAGGCGGGCCGGCAGGCCCAGCATCTGGTTGAAATCGCAGTCGTACAGATCGCCCTGCCAGTCCACGCTGATCATGGATCGGCACATCACGGTGTTCAGGTTGTCCGCCTGGTACGCCTGCTTGAGCAGCTGCATGTAGGCGCCAAACGTTCCCTTGGACACCAGGGTGCTGCCAAAACGCTGCACCGGCATGTTGGTCAGTGCAAACAGGTGGTTGAAGCGGATGCCGAAGTGCTCCAGCAACTCGCGCTTGTAGTCGGCCTCCAGCGCAGCTTGCGGTGGTGGCAAAGAAGGGCCCTGCGGGTTGTAGACGAGGTTGAGCGTGAGGCCGCTGCCCTCGACACCGTAACCCAGTGCGTTGAGCTGCTGCAGCCCGGTGATGCTGAGGTCAAACACGCCGTCGCCTCTTTGGCGGTCCACATTGGCTGGGGAATAACAAGGCATGGAGGCAACCACCTGTACGCCTTGCTCAGCCAGGAAGGCAGCGAGGTCTTCCTGACCTGGCTCGCTGAGGATGGTCAGATTGCATCGGTCTATGACCTCAATGCCAAGTGCGCGAGCCGCCACCACCAGACGCCTGAAGTGGGCACTGAGCTCCGGCGCACCGCCGGTGAGATCCAGCGTGGCGATGCCACGGGCCTGGAGCACTTCAATCACCAGGTCCACCGTTTCCCCATCCATCATTTCGGTGCGGTTGGGGCCTGCGTTGACATGGCAATGCAGGCAGGACTGGTTGCAGCGATAACCCAGATTGACCTGCAACTTGGTCAGCAAGTGGCGCGTGATGCCGGGAAAATCGGTGGCGGAGAGCAGCGGCAAGGTGTCGTGCATAGGGCGTAAGAGCAGGTTGAAAAACGTGGCTTTCCTATGTCGTCTGATGCCCCCTGGAACTTACAGTGCGCGCGAAAATTAATGTCAACTTCGCGATTGCTGCTTCACCACCTCAAAAGCCAGGGCCCCAGCAAGGCACCCAAAAGCCCTGTGAGCAGAATGCCCAGCGAATACCAGACCGCCACAAACGTGGCCGACACCTCGGGGCACACCAGGGCGTAGCCCATGGCACCCAGTGCACCGGCCATCAATCCGGCGTTGAAGCCCGCAGCGGCCAGCCGGGTCGGCGCCAACCCGCGCAAGGCCCAGAGCGCGCCAGCCAGCCCCGGCAGCGACAGCAGCACCACATTGCTGGGGCAGGTCAGCCAGGTCTCGCCGAGCAAGGTGGAGACGCGCTGTTCTGGTGCGGCTGTCAGCAGCGCGATGGCGCCCAGGCCCAGCATGAAGGCAACAACAGCGAGCACCGCGCGCACCGGCCCCTGCGTGGGCGCGATCGGGCGCGACAGCCGGGCCGTCAGCCAACCCGCCGCCAATGCCAGGCTCGCCCCGTAAATCAGCTTCATCCACGGTGCTGGCGTGGCCCACATGGTTGCAGGAATCGCTCCGGTGCTCAACAAAGCGAACAACGCGCTGACGAACAAGCCCAGCGCCACCGCTGGGGCCATGCGTTGCAGCACAGGTGGTGGCTGTGCAGGCCCGGCGCCTCTGGCCAGCAATTCAATCAGCGATTGTGTTTTCATGATCCTGTGTCC
>JAABRN010000320.1 GCA_011390855.1 Hydrogenophaga sp.
TGACAGTTCAACTCGGGTTGCAGGTGGAATGTGTATCTGGTTGTGATTGCCTGGCTCTATGTGGTGCTGATGATGTCGGTGGCGGAAGCGTCCAACTCGACCGGTACCGTTCTTGGGGCCATTGTGACCTTTTTTCTTTACGGTTTGATGCCAGTGACGTTGGTGGTTTACCTGATGCGAACGCCTCAACGGCGCAAGGCCATCAAGGCGCGTGAGGCCGATGAAGACCGCGCGCGGCAGGCTGCAAATAGTGAATCGAGCGCACAGGCGCCTTCAGCCGAACCAGACACAGGCGGCCATGCGCCCGGTACTGCCGAGCCGGACAGCGTCGCGCCGGTGGGAAAAAAAACGGATTGATTGCGTCACGGTGCACCACTCGGGCGAACCGTCGTTGCCATGCACCGATGAAACACCAGCTGCCTGCAACCTGCGCCGGGCAAGCCCTGGCAAGTCAGCCAGGTACTTGCCTCCAGACTGCGATTTGAAGCATTCGATCGCGCCGGCATCCAGCTTCACAAAAGCATCCACCACCTCCGGACCGACCTCGAACGCCTGCGGTCCAATGCAGGGTCCTAGCCAGGCAACGATGCTGGCGTCATCGGCGTGCAATGGCTTCGTGGTGTCAGACCCCACAGCACGCAGCGCGCGCAAAGTGGCCTCGATCACCCCACCGGCCAAACCCCGCCATCCAGCGTGAGCGGCCGCTACCGCACGGCCAGATGCGCAGGAGAACAAGACCGGCAAGCAGTCCGCCACCATGATGGTGGCCGCCACGCCAGCACCGGCCCGCACCACGCAGCCATCGGCTTCGGTGCCATCGGGCGTGTTGGCATCTAGGTGGGCAACATGGGTCCCGTGCACCTGTTGGAGAAAGACCGGCGCTGCAGGCGATGTGATGGACCGAAGCTGTTCACGATTGGCGACCACCGAAGCGGGATCGTCCCGCACATGGTCGCCAAGGTTGAAGCCGTCGAAAGGTGGCCGGGACACTCCGCCGCTGCGCGTGGTGAACACGGCACGCACACCAGCGGGGACTGGCCAGTCAGGGACGATGTGGCTGCCAGACCCTTGCATCAGGCTTCGGCGTCGGGGCAGGCAGATGGCTGGGCTGCCTGAAACGCCGGGTGCGCCATGCACGCGTCGAACACCGCCATGGTTCTGGGCAGACCCTCCAGTGGCGTCTTGAACCGCTGCGCATTGAAGATCTGCGGCACCAGGCAGCAGTCGGCCATCGTGGGCGTGTCACCGTGGCAATAGAGTGAGGCTGGCACGGCGCTCAGTTGGCGCTCGAACGCCTCCAGGCCGTCACGCACCCAGTGCTTGTACCAGGTGTTCTTGGCCTCTTCGTCCACCTTCAGTTCTCTGGTGAGGTACTTCAGCACGCGCAAATTGTTGATGGGGTGGATCTCGCAGGCCACGATCTGGGACAAGGCTCGCACCCGGGCACGGGCCAGCGGATCTGCCGGCAACAAAGCGGGCTCTGGCTGGACTTCTTCCAGGTATTCGATGATGGCCATCGACTGGGTCAGGCGGGTACCGTCATCGAGTTCGAGCAAAGGCACCAGGCCTTCCGGAGAGACATCGGCAAAAGCGGCCTGCTGGTGTTCGCCCTTGGCGATGTGCACCGGCAGGTAGTCGAAAGTGATGCCCTTGATCGCCAGCGCGATGCGCACACGGAAAGAGGCGGAGGATCGAAAATAGTTGTGGAGCTTCATACCGAAAGCATATCGTGTGCTGCCACGCGCTGCATGACAATGATCAGACCCGACCACGCCTGGCCGATGGCAACCGCCCGACCTGAACGCCGAGTGCCACTGGAGATGCCCGCCAAATGAACACGCCGGATACCAACCTCCTCAAATCAGGCTGGGACCAGGCCAGCATGTGCGAGCTGGTCCTGCGGGCACGGAAGGATCTGTATCCAGAGGGCAGCGAAAACCATCGCAGCGTCGAGCTTTCCGCCTTGCTCGACCGCGACCTTGGTTTTGACAGCCTGGGACGCATGGAGCTGCTGTTGCGCATCGAGGGGGCCACCGGCGTGGCCCTGCCTGAAGACACACTGGCGACCGCCGAGACCGTGAGGGACCTCTGGCGTGCAGTACAGCGGGGACGCTCAGGAACAGCGACAGAATGGTCCCCGCCTGAAGCACCTGTGATTGCCGGTACATCCGCACCAGCTCTTGCAAGCTTCGGCGGGGAGCGCCCGGCGCAGACCTTGCTTGAAGTGCTCGATGAGCATGTGGGTGCCCGCGCAGACCGGGTCCAGATCGTCTACCTGGCCAATGACGCGGAAACCTCGATCACTTACCAGCAGCTGTACGACGCTTCGGCTGAGATGGCGGCCGGACTGCAGCGCGCCGGGCTGAGGCCGGGACAGGCGGTGGCGATCATGCTGCCCACATCGCCAGCCTATTTTTTCACCTACCTGGGCATCCTGCGTGCCGGCGGGATTCCGGTGCCAATCTACCCGCCGGCGCGCCCTTCGCAGCTTGAGGACCACGTGCGACGGCACACCGGCATCCTGACGAATGCGCAGGTGGCCCTGCTGGTGAGCGTGCCCGAAGTGATGCAGGTGGCCCGTCTGCTGCAGGCCCGGGTACCTGGCTTGCACGCCCTGCACACGCCCGAAGACCTGATGGCATCGGGTAAGGGGCACCCTCCAGCACCCGTCAAGATCCATGCAGACGATGTCGCGTTCATCCAGTACACCTCCGGCAGCACGGGTCAGCCGAAGGGCGTGACGCTGACCCATGCGAATCTCCTGGCCAACATCCGCGCCATGGCGTCGGCCATCGAAGCCACAACAGAAGACGTTTTCGTCAGCTGGCTGCCGCTCTACCACGACATGGGCCTGATCGGTGCCTGGCTGGGCAGTTTCACTGTGGGCTTCCGCCTGGTGGTGATGTCGCCGCTGGCCTTTCTGGGGCGACCCCGGCGCTGGCTGGAAACCATTTCAAGATATGGTGGCACCTTGTCGGCAGGCCCCAACTTTGCCTACGAACTGTGTCTGAACCGGATCGACGACACCGCCTTGCAGGGCCTGGACCTGACACGGTGGCGGCTG
>JAABRN010000322.1 GCA_011390855.1 Hydrogenophaga sp.
ACGCCCAGGGGCTCATGCAGCTCATTCCCGACACCGCCACCCGCTTTGGTGTGCGCAACCCCTTCGACCCCGAGCAGAACGTGCGCGGCGGGCTGGCCTACCTGCGCTGGCTGCTGGAGCGCTTCGAGGGCGATGTGGCGCTGGCTTCGGCCGCTTACAACGCCGGCGAAGGCGCGGTAGACCGCCACGGCGGCATCCCGCCCTACAACGAGACCCGCAACTACGTGCAGCGCATCCTGAACTTCTACCGAGCGCCTGTACACCAGCGGCCCACCGCTTCGGTGTCGCCGCAGCTGCGCTAGTCGGCCGTGGGGCGGTGAGCCCGCTCAGTAGTCCATACGCTCCGGGTGCAGTTCCTGTAGCACCACGGCGGCAATCTCTTCAATGGATTTCGTGGTCGTAGACAGCGACCGTATGCCCGCGCGGCGCATCATGGCCTCGGCCTCGGCCACCTCGTAGCGGCAGTTCTCCAGGCTGGCATAGCGGGAATTGGGCCGCCGCTCGTTCCTGATTTCCGACAGACGCTCCGGTTGAATGGTCAGCCCGAACAGCTTCTTCCTGAACGGCACCAGCGCCGGGGGCAGCTGGCGGCGCTCAAAGTCTTCGGGAATGAGCGGGTAGTTCGACGCCTTCAGCCCGAACTGCATGGCCAGGTACAACGAGGTGGGCGTCTTGCCGCTGCGGCTCACCCCAATGAGGATCACATCGGAATTGGCCAGGTCCACGTGGGTCTGTCCGTCGTCGTGGGCCAGCGTGAAGTTGATGGCCTCGATGCGGTCGTGGTAAGCCTTGCTTTTGGATACGTCGGAAAACCGCCCCACCCGGTGGTTGCTTTTGATGGCGAGTTCGGACTCCAGCGGCTCGATGAAGGTGCCGAACATATCCAGCACCATGCCCTGGCAGTGCTCCTTGATGACCTTGAGCACCTGCATGTCCACCACCGTGGTGAACACCAGTGGGCGCTTGCCATCTACCTGGCCGGCGTGGTTGATCTGGCGCACGGCCTGGTGGGCTTTGTCCTCGCTGTCCACAAAGGGCAGGCGGACGCGGCGGGGGTCTATTTCGAACTGCGCCAGTATCGCGTTGGCAAAGGTTTCGGCCGTGATGCCGGTGCCGTCGGAGATGAAGAAGGCGGTGCGGTTGGGCATGGCAATGTGCAGGAGGGGGTGGAGGCGAACAGGCGCCCCGGGCAGGCCGGCAAGAGCCGGCTTTTACAATAAGGCCATTATCCAGATTTGACGTCTGGTGTCTGTGCGTTGCCAGAACAGAACAACGATGCGGCGCGGACACGGGGCGAGACCGGTTTTTCAACATCGCGGAGTGCTCTCATGTCTCAACTCTTCTCGCCGACCGCCTTGGTCGTTCCCTTCGAACTTTTGCGCATGGACGACGTGGAAAGCGTCGGTGGCAAGAACGCCAGCCTGGGCGAAATGATTTCCCAGCTGCCGCAGGGCGTGCGCGTGCCCACCGGCTTTGCCACCACGGCCTATGCCTTCCGGGAGTTCCTGAAACACGAGAACCTGGACCAGCGCATACACGCCAAGCTCGATGCGCTGGACACCGAAGATGTGCGTGCCCTGGCGCAAGTGGGTGCGGAAATCCGCGCCATGGTGGAAGCCCAGCCTTTCCCTGCCGACCTGGAATCCGCCATCCGCGCCGAGTTCATCCGCCTGGTGGACGACCACGACGCGGGCAACCATTCCGCCAGCTTCGCGGTGCGTTCTTCTGCCACCGCCGAAGACCTGCCCGACGCTTCCTTTGCCGGCCAGCAGGAGAGCTTCCTGAACGTGGTGGGCATTGAGCAGGTGCTGCACAAGATCAAGGAAGTGTTTGCCAGCCTGTACAACGACCGCGCCATCAGCTACCGCGTGCACAAGGGCTTCACCCACGCCGAGGTGGCCTTGTCGGCTGGTGTGCAGCGCATGGTGCGCTCCGACCTGGGCGCCGCTGGCGTGATGTTCACCATCGACACCGAAAGCGGCTTCGAGGACGTGGTCTTCATCACCTCCAGCTATGGCCTGGGCGAAACGGTGGTGCAGGGCGCCGTGAACCCCGACGAGTTCTATGTGCACAAGCCCATGCTGGCGGCGGGCAAGCAGGCGCTCATCCGCCGCAACCTGGGCTCCAAGCTCATCCAGATGGTGTTCTCCAGCGCCGAAGAAAAAGCCGCTTCGGGCAAGCTGGTGAAAACCATCGACGTGCCGGTGGAGCAGCGCAACCGCTACAGCCTGACCGATGCCGAAGTGCAGCAACTGGCCCACTACGCGGTCGTCATTGAGAAGCACTACGGCCGGGCCATGGACATCGAGTGGGGCAAGGACGGACTGGACGGCCAGATCTACATCCTGCAGGCACGCCCGGAGACCGTGAAAAGCCAGGCCGCCGGCCAGGTGGAGGTGCGCTACAAGCTCAAGGGCACCGGCACGGTGCTGGCCCACGGTCGCGCCATTGGCCAGAAGGTGGGAACCGGCCCCGTAAGGCTGGTGCACAGCATTGCCGAAATGGACAAGGTGCAGCCCGGCGATGTGCTGGTGACCGACATGACCGACCCGAACTGGGAACCCGTCATGAAGCGCGCCAGCGCCATTGTGACCAACCGGGGCGGGCGCACCTGCCACGCCGCCATCATTGCCCGCGAACTGGGCATTCCGGCCGTGGTGGGCTGCGGCGACGCCACCGACGCGCTGAAAGAGGGCACGCTGGTGACGGTGAGCTGTTCCGAAGGCGATACCGGCCACATTTACGACGGCCTGCTGGAAACCGAGATCACCGAAGTGCAGCGCGGCACCATGCCCCCGCTGGACGTGAAGATCATGATGAACGTGGGCAACCCGCAACTGGCCTTCGACTTTGCCCAGATTCCCAACGGCGGCGTGGGTCTGGCGCGGCTGGAGTTCATCATCAACAACAACATCGGCGTGCACCCCAAGGCCATCCTCGACTACCCCAACGTGGACGCCGACCTGAAGAAGGCGGTGGAGTCGGTGGCCCGGGGCCACGCTTCGCCGCGAGCGTTCTATGTGGACAAGGTGGCCGAAGGTGTGGCCACCATCGCGGCGG
>JAABRN010000323.1 GCA_011390855.1 Hydrogenophaga sp.
GATGAGTCCAGACACCTTTTGCACACCGCCGACGATCTGCGCCATGGTTTCTCCGGCCCTGCCGACCAGTGCGCTGCCCTTCTGGACTTTTTCCCCGCTGTCGTCGATCAGTCCCTTGATGTCCTTGGCCGCAGCAGCGCTTCGCTGGGCCAGGTTGCGAACCTCTGCGGCCACGACCGCAAAGCCGCGACCTTGCTCACCAGCGCGTGCGGCTTCCACGGCAGCGTTCAGAGCCAGGATATTGGTTTGAAAGGCGATGCCGTCGATCAAGGATGTGATGTCTGAAATGCGCTTGCTGCTGGCCTGGATGCTGGACATTGTTTCAGCAACCTCCGAGAACTCATGCCGACCATGTTCGGCGTCTGTGCTGGCTCGTTGTGCCAGGCGTTCCGCTTCCAGGGTTCGCTCGGCGTTGTTGGCCACGGTTGCATTCATCTGGGCCATGCTCGCCGCCGTCTGCTCCAGGTTGGCGGCCGACTGCTCCGTCCGAGAGCTCAGATCGGAATTGCCTTTCGCAATATCCGCACTGGCCGCCTGTATGCCGTCTACCTGCAGCGATACGTCATCCAGCACAGAGCGCAGGTTGAGGCCCGCCTGATTCACCGCACGTGCCAGCAAACCGATGTCATCCACCCGGTTGAGGGCGGGCAAGGTCACACATTGGCCGGCTGCGATGAGTTCCGCATTTGCGAGGATCGCCTTCAGAGGCACCGTCACCTGCCTCTCCATCCACCACGAAGCGAGCAGCCCGGAGGCTCCCATCAACGCCAGGAGAACAGGCAGGAAACCGGGCATCAAGACCGCAGCCGTTGCGCAGGCCATGACCAGTCCAAGAACGCCCAGTCGAATGCGCCATGCGGTGGAGAGCAGTTGCGGCGCAGACATCCACTTGAGCCCGCCTGTGCGAATGACAAGTCCCAGATGAAATGCGAGACCATTGGCCTTCCCATTGCGGAACGCGGCATACAGCTTTTCGGCCGCAGCCACTTCGTCCCTGGAAGGTTTGGTTCTGACCGACATGTAGCCAACGGTGGCGCCCTGGCGCTTGACGGGTGTGGCGTTCGCACGGACCCAATAGTGGTCGCCGTTCTTTCGTCTGTTCTTGACCAGTGCTGTCCAGGACTTTCCGGCTTTCAACGTTTGCCACATGTCGGCAAAGGCTTCCTGCGGCATGTCGGGGTGCCGAACGATGTTGTGGGGCTGCCCCATCAGTTCAGCGCGTTCGAAGCCGCTGACTTCCACAAAGGCTGCGTTGGCGTAAACGAGGTGGCTGTTCGTATCGGTGGTGGACATCAGCGTCATGTCCTCCTTCAGCTCCAGCTCCCGTTGCGTTACAGGTAAGTTTGATCGCATACATCCTCGCAGTGTGGTTGGTTATTGGGTCAGGCGATGGATGTAATGTCGGACTGCAGGGGGACGGGCTAAACGCGGAACTGACGGTGATATCCGGATATGTGCCGACAATCTGCGCGCCAAGTGACGAAACGCGCATGGATCAAAAAACCCCATCGGGCTGGATCAATTGAAGTGCCGTCGGGGGATGCAGGGAAGCGGCTTTGTCGTGAGCCCCGGAGATCGCCTGAAACAAGCCAGGCAGCAGGGCAATCCACCTCGCGCGCTGTGGGCGGGAGGTATCAGCCAGGGCTGTGGGCAGCGTTGCCCTTGAGTGCAGGTTGATCAACCATCTGCTTCAGAAGCGTGCTGCAGTCTGGCGTGGTCAGCATGCCATGCCATCGATCAACCTTTTTGAACAGCCCTTTTTCGATCAGCAGCGCAATGTGCCTGGCAATGGTCTCGCGGCGCGCGCCCAGCACATTGGCCAGTTCGGTGTGGCTGGGGATGCGAAACGCCAGACTGCCTTCCTCGGCGGCGATCAGATGAAGCGCGACACACACCTGGTTCAGGTGGCTCTCCTGCCGCACCAGGTACGACCAGTCCGCTATGTAGCCTACGAAATTGCCAATGGTTTTGTACAACGCGTTCTGGAACGTTGGATGTCGCATGGCAACGTCCTGGACCGCTTGCACATTTACCTCACAAACGCGCGTGGGGGTGATGGCTACCAGGCTCAACACGGCCGGTTGACCGAAAGGCTGTGTGAAGCCTGTCAAGCGTCCCTTGCCCATCAACACGATGGGTTTGTCGATTTCGCCAAGGCCCCTTCTCAGCCCTTTCAACAAGCCGACCTTGATCACGCCAAGTGTCTGCGTGCCAGCGCCCTGGGCTTCGAGTGTCTCGCCGGGGGCTACCGTTCGCTCGTGAACGAGTGACCAGAATGGCTCGTGTTCCGTGCGTTGCACGTTGGCGAAAAGGCAGCGTGAGCGTGTTGAGCAATGATCACAGCGGGGCACCGTGCTCTGCTCTGTGGACCTCTTGATGCGCTTGCTCAAACTCATGGATGTATTTGGAGGTGCTTGATGGGTCGGGCACTTGTTGAAACCAGATCGTGGATGTCCTTTGGCCAGTGGCAAAGCGGCAAGTGCGGGTCATGCTATCGGGTTCGAACAGATGATTGAGCCACATGCAACGCGGTTCAGTGAGCCTGATCACTAAGTGTGCTGATTGGTTAATCCTATTCTCAATTCTTGTCGATGATAAATATCAAGAGAGGTTCCAAGGCAACGACGAAAGCCGACGTGTGGGTGCTCGAGCAGCCTGACGCCCATCACCTTTTCAAGAGAAAACGAGACCATGCTTGACACCACCGACGATCTCGACGACC
>JAABRN010000324.1 GCA_011390855.1 Hydrogenophaga sp.
TGGAGAAGATCGTCGAGCAAAGCACCAACATGGTGGTGATCACCGATGCCTCGCAGCGTATCCGCTGGGTCAACCAGACCTACACCAAGGTCACCGGCTGGGCGTTGGAAGAAGTGCTTGGCAAGCGAGCGGGCGAGCAGTTGCACGGTCCCTTGACCGACAGACAAGTGACGAAGCGCCTGTGCGACCCTCTGAGCCAAGGACAGTCGGTGGCCGGTGTCGAGATTGTCAATTACCGCAAGAACGGTGAAGCGTACCTTGCGTTGCTGAACATCGAGGTCATCCGCGACAAGAACGGGGAGGTACTGGCCTATTTTTCGATACA
>JAABRN010000325.1 GCA_011390855.1 Hydrogenophaga sp.
GCGTGAGCCCCAGACGCTCGGCCATGGCTGCGGTGCTCTGACCTTCCAGCAGGCACCGCACCACGTCGCAGTCTCGCGGGGTGAGCTGGGGATGACGCGCCCTCAGGCGCGCCAGCAAAAGGTCACCCGGTTCCTGATTCACGCTCTGACCGGTGTGATGCAGGCGCACGGCGTGCACGATCAGCGGTGCGAAAGCACTCACCCTATCGACCGACCTGGAGTCAAACGGTCCGTGCTCGATGCCGCGGTACAGGTTCACAGACAACCACCGTCGCCCCTCGAACAAAGCCAGAATGGCGAGTCGCTCGGCCACTTGCGGCCGTTCGTAGCACACGTGCCGGTACTCGTCATGGGCAATGTCTGCACTGGTCTGGCGGTGCATCACGATGCGGGGATGCTCCGTTCCCGCCTTGCTGGCAGCTGCCCATTCTTCGCGCATGGCGGTCATGCATCCGTCCAGCCGATAGAAACGCGTCACATAGGCTTCGGCAATGTCGGCCAGTGCTTGCGTGCGCGACCGGTCGCCCACCGCAACGATGCGCGGTGCCCCCGTGCCCTCATAAGCAAAGATGGTGCACTGAGCCAGCGGCACATGTTCTTGCAGGAGACTCAGCAAACCCTCAGCCACCGCGTGCTGATGCTGCCCCATGCCGAGTTGTTGCATCAGCGTGGCTGCCTGCGCAAGGGATACCGTCAGTCCAGCCAGTGGTTTTGGCTCCAGAATCCAGTGACTTTGCATGTCGAAAGTATCTATCTGAAAGCATCGGGCAGGTCGCTGCGCTGAGAGTGTCGCCTGTCCACACTGCTCGGAGAACGCATTTCGCGGTGCATCTCGTTACCGGTCTTACGGTACCACCGCGAATGTAAGCCGCATGATCATTAGCATGAACGCTTCACTTTTTGAAGGAGGCTACATGGCACTGCATTTTGGCAAACGCGAGACAGAACAACCCAAACCCCTGGGCAGCGGCATGGCCACGCCGCGCTACGGCGCTGCTTCCCCCAGCCCGGCCCAGCAGCCTCCCGCAACGCCGGAGGCGGCTCCAGCGGCGACCACACCAGCGGCAGCAGCAACCAGCGCCAGCACATTGCCAGAAGGCGGCAGCAAACTCACGGTAGGCCCCAACATCAAACTCAAGGGCGTTGAAATCACCGACTGCGACACCCTGGTCGTGGAAGGCCTGGTCGAAGCCACCATGGACTCGCGTGTGATCCAGATCGCACAGCAAGGCGAGTTCAAGGGATCGGCCGAAATCGACATCGCCGAAATCCGCGGCGTTTTTGACGGCAACCTCACCGTTCGCCAGAAGCTGGTGATTTACGCATCGGGCAAGGTCACGGGCAAAATCCGCTACGGCAAGGTCGTGATTGAAGAAGGCGGTCAACTCTCTGGTGACATCGAATGCTCGGTGTCCACGGCATCTAAATCGGCCAGCAAACCGTCCATGGCGCTGGCAGCCTGACCAGCCCAGAGCGCGCACCCGGTGGTGGACAACCGGGTGCCGTTGCCGCTCCTCTTCGGCCCCGGTATGCTCCGGGCATGTACGCCGAATACTTTGGTCTAAAACAAGAGCCTTTTTCGATAGCTCCCGATCCGCACTACCTCTTCATGAGTGAGCGCCATCGGGAGGCCTTGGCGCATCTGCTCTACGGTATCCGCGGCGGCGGCGGGTTTGTATTGCTCAGCGGTGAGATCGGTGCTGGCAAGACCACCATCTGCCGCTGTTTTCTTGAGCAGATGCCCGAAAACTGCCGGGTGGCTTACATCTTCAATCCCAAGTTGACGGTGGCCGACCTTCTCAAGACGATCTGCCACGAATTCCAGATTCCGGTCCAGCACACTGGCATAGGCCCCGCCACCATCAAGGACCACCTGGACCCGCTCAACGAGTACCTGCTGGAAAGCCATGCCAAGGGTCAGCAGAATATTCTGATCATTGACGAAGCACAGAATCTCACGCCTCACGTGCTGGAGCAGCTGCGGCTGCTGACCAATCTTGAAACCTCAGAGCGCAAGTTGCTGCAGGTGATCCTGATCGGGCAGCCCGAACTCCGGCAGATGGTGGCCCGACCAGAACTTGAACAACTGGCCCAACGCGTCATTGCCCGGTTCCACCTGGGTGCGCTCACGGAGGCCGAGACACGTCAGTACATCCAGCACCGCATGGGCATTGGCGGGCTGCGTGGCCCGATGCCGTTCTCTTCGGGGGCCCTGCAGCGCATTCACGCCATCACTCGCGGCGTCCCCCGCCGCATCAACCTGCTTTGTGATCGCTCCCTTCTGGGCGCCTACGCCAATGGCTTGCCCCGTGTGGACGAGGCCGTGGTGAACAAGGCGGCATCAGAGGTTTTCGAAACCGACGAAAACGCACCGACGGCTGCCCCTGCTCGGACGCTGCAGTGGACCGCAGGCGCCAAGAACCTGCTGCTGGGCGCACTGGGTGGAGGCATTGCCGCCGCCGCCCTGTTCTGGCTGTGGCCGGGGTCGCGCCTGCCTCCGGCCAGTTCCACTGCACCGACCACGGCATCTGACCCCGCCCCCGCCCCCACACCAGGGCCATCGGCCACCACACCTCCGCCCCTCCCTGCAACCACTGCCCCCACACAGCCGGTCGGCGCTATCACAGATCCTGCTCCTGTAGCGGCAGCGAAAGCTCGCTCCCCTTCCACCAGCCTGCCCATGGCCGACGCGTTGCTGACAAG
>JAABRN010000326.1 GCA_011390855.1 Hydrogenophaga sp.
TTGGAACAAACCGGTGGTCGGCACCAATCCCTGTGCGAACGCGTTGCGAGTGGGCTTGCAGTGTTTCCGGACCAACCGCATGACCTTGAATGGCCTGGGTCAGATGGATCGTCCGGCGGTGCTGACCCTGCACCTGCCTGGCCAGGATGATCGCTGGGCCGTGCTGACAGCCATCACTTCAGACTCTGCAACGCTGCGCGCGGGATCTGAAACATGGCTGCTTCCGCTGAGCGTGCTCGCCGATATCTGGCGAGGTGACTACGCCACGCTATGGCAACTCCCTCCGGGTCATCAAGGAGAGCTTCGGAGAGCAAATAATGGTCCTGCAAGTGCCTGGCT
>JAABRN010000327.1 GCA_011390855.1 Hydrogenophaga sp.
GCATGGCACTGCGATCGACCTGATGGAGATTGCCGATGATCGGCAGCGCTCGAGGCCCGGGCAAGTCGGCCAAACGCCGCCTGGCCATGGGGATGCTTTTTGTCGCCGTTGCGCGCTGGTCCATGGACGATGCCCCTTGGATTGTGGGAAGCAAGCGCATTGTGGGTGCGCGGCTGTCCGCGTGCAAGTTTGGCGACCGAGTGGATGGTCGCCATCTTTGAAGGCTGAAAACGCGATGGCAAGCATCGATTCTCGCGCCCGCTTCGCACGAAACGCCCGAGCCAGCCCTTGCGCTTTTGATGGCTTGTGCCCTCTCAGTCGGGCAACCCTTATCGAGCCAAACGCCGTGTTTTCAGGCATTTTCTCGGCTCGACCACCCGGACTCCCGCCATCGAGCGAGTGGTGCAACACGCCGAGATTGGCTGTGAAAGTGGTTGGGCCAATCCCCACAGGGGCGGGCTTCAGGCGCACTTTCTGCTCATTTCGATCAAGGTGTCCGTGCAGTTGTCGATAATTCATCCAACAAGGGGGTTTGCGCACGAACATGCCAAGGACAAGGCCTGGCTTGCGGACTGAAGAAACGAAAAAGCTTCATGAGGCCCACGAAACCACCAACCCGCGCCCCTGACAACGACGCACACATGCCGGAGACGCTGACCACCATCGTGCGGCTGTGCTGCGCGGTGCCGACCGCACTCCCTCCCGCTGCAGCACGGGTCACCGCCTGCAGGCAGGCACCGGATGCCTGACCAGATCACCCCGCGCCCGGGCGAGTTTCCGTTTGACGGCACGTCGGGCACGCTCGACCAGCACCACGTCAAAGCCGTGCGCGTGCTGCTGCTGGCCGCGAGCATCGCTGCCTCGACGATCGCACTGGCGCTCTATCTGCGCGACGGGATCACGCAACCGACTCTGCTGGTCGGCGCCACGAGTGTCCTGTTGTGGATGCTGGGCTTGCTGCTCCAGCGCGGACAGGTGACCATCGCAGCCCATGGCCTGGTGCTGTTGATTCTGACGATCGCCACCATCACCACCGTGATCACCGGAGGCGTTCGCAGTGCTGGCGTGTTGGTGCTGTTGTCAGCCATTGTGCTGGCAAGCACTTTCCTCTCTCGGGGAAAGATGATCGCGGTCGTTCTGTATTGCATCCTGGCACTCGCAGTGATCAACTGGCTCGAGCAGCGCGCCATGCTGCCGGGTACGCTGCCACCCACGGGTTGGACCGTGTGGGTGATCCAGGCGGTGGTGATCGTGATCACACTGATCAGTGCTCTGGCAGGCCAGTACCGCCTCCAGGAAGCATTCGAGACGCAGAAGGAAGCACTGAGGCTGGCCTACGAAGCAGAGGCCGCCCTGAAGGGGAGCCAGGAGCGCTTCAAGGCGCTGTTCCGAAACAACCCGGTGGCCTGCCTCGTGCAGTCGCTGGACAACCGCCTGACAGTGGATGTCAACGATGCCTATGTCCGGGCGAGTGGCTTTTCGCGCAACGATCTGGTGGGCCAGCAGCCGCCAAACCTGTGGGCCGACCCTGCCGAAGAGCAAGCTTTTCGAAACACCCTGAAAACGCAGGGTCGGGTGAACGGTATGCACGCGCGCGGTTTGCGGCGCGATGGTTCCCAGTTCGATTCGCTGATCTATGCCGAGCTCATCCAGCAGGGCAATGAGAGGCTCATGATCGGCATGGTGGTCGACTTGAGCGCCGAGGAAAAGTCACGCAGGGCCCTGCAACAGTCTGAAGCGCGTTTTTCCAAAGCCTTTCGGCACAGCCCGATCTGCATGACGCTGACGCGCCTGGTCGACGGGCGTTACCTGGAAGTCAACGCCGCCTGTGCGCAGGTGTTTGGTGGCTGTCCCGAAGATTTCATCGGAAAGACATCGCTCGAAGCTGGCGTCTGGCCGAGCCAGCAGGTGCGCGAAAACTATGTCAACACCATGCGGCGCAACGGTCGTCTGATGGGCTACGAAACAGAGGTGCGCAACCTCAAGGGAGAACTGGTCGAGGTCAAGGTATGGGCCGAGATCATCGACATAGAAGGTGAGGCCTGTGCCCTCTCCTTCGTCCTCAATGTGGCCGAAGAGAAGCGGCGCCGCAGCATGCTGATGAATCTCGCAGAAGGGGTTTCACCCAAAATCGGACAGGCGTTCTTCCTGTCGGTGACCGAGCACATGGTGGCGGCCCTGGGGGCTACCTGCGTTGTGATTGGTGAATCGGCAGAAGATGGTGGATTCAACACACTGGGCCTGATGCACAACGGCGACCTGCAACCCAATCGCCACGTGCGCCTGCACGAGCTCAGCGCTGCAGCCATGCTGGCCAGCGAGGACCTGTGTGTCATCGAGTTGCCCGCAGGGATACCCCTGTTGTCCGATATCCCCTTTGCTGACGAGCATTCACACAGGGTCGCTGGAATCGCCTTGCGCGACCCGGACGGGACAGCCATCGGCATACTGGCCGTGGCGTGGGAGCACTCCGCCCAGATAGGTGCCGATATTCAGGCACTGACATCGATATTCGCCAGCCGCAGCAGTGCCGAACTGATACGGCTGCAGAGTGACTGGAAAATCCAGCGATTGCAGGACACTCTGGAACACCGTGTCCAGGCCCGTACCGCCCAGCTTCAGCACATCAACCGTGAGCTCGACAGCTTTGCCTACTCGGTTTCACACGACCTGAAGTCGCCATTGCGTTCGATCGACGGCTTCATGCATGTTCTCAGAGAGCAAATGGGCGACCGCGTCCGTCCCGAGGACGACGCGATCATCAGCCGGGTGATGGCGTCCGCGAGCCGGATGGGTGGCCTGATCAAGGACCTGCTGGCGTTGGCGCGGGTCAGCCAGACCCAGCTGCAACGCACCTGGGCGAATCTGAGCGACATGGCCGAAGAAGTTGTCCGACAGGAGCGTCAACGAGACCCTGAGAACCCGGTCGAGGTGATCATCGAACCCGAACTGTTTGCCGACTGTGACCCCCACCTCGCCCGGATCGCACTCGAAAACCTGCTGGGCAACGCCTGGAAATATTCGCGGAATACACCGCGGCCCCGTATCG
>JAABRN010000328.1 GCA_011390855.1 Hydrogenophaga sp.
CGAAAATAGCCGGATGTTTACCGGCATCATCACCGGCGTGGGGCGCATCGCCGCCCTCCACGCTCTGGGCAGTTCTTTGGATCATGGCAGGCGGCTTTCTATCGAGGCGCCGCCAGGCTACCTCGACGACGTGGGCCTGGGCGACAGCATTGCGCTCAACGGCGCGTGCATGACCGTCACCTCACTCGTCCCGTCTCAGCGGCTGTTCACGATCGACATTTCTGCTGAATCTTTGGCCCGCACCACAGGTCTGGCCGAGCCGGGGCACCGCATCAACCTCGAAAAAGCCCTCAGGGCCAATGACCGTCTGGGCGGGCACATTGTGTCTGGTCATGTAGACGGCGTGGGAGAGGTGACGCGGTTTGCCCAGGTGGGCGAAAGCTGGGAGCTGCGGGTGATGGCGCCCCCTTCGCTCGGCAAGTACCTGGCCTACAAGGGCTCCATCACGGTCAATGGGGTGAGCCTCACGGTGAACCAGATCGTGGACAGTGCCACAGGCTGCGAGTTCAGCATCAACCTCATTCCCCACACGGTGGAAAACACCGCCCTGGGACAACTGGCCGCTGGACACACGGTCAACCTGGAAATCGACACCGTGGCGCGCTATGTGGAGCGCATGCTCAGCGCAGGCGCCCTACCCTCCAAGGAAAATGCATGAGCGCCACCGACACCCTGGCACCGGTCCAGATTTCACCGGTAGAAGACATCGTCGCGGACATGCGGGCCGGAAAGATCGTCATCCTGGTTGACGAAGAGGACCGTGAGAACGAAGGCGATCTGGTGCTGGCTTCTGACCATGTGTCTCCTGAAGCCATCAACTTCATGGCGCGTTACGGTCGCGGGCTGATCTGCCTCACCCTGACCCGCGAGCGTTGCGAACGCCTGAACCTGCCTCCCATGGTGCCGCGCAACGGCACCAAAATGAGCACGGCTTTCACGGTGTCCATTGAGGCCGCCGAAGGCGTGACCACCGGCATTTCCGCGGCCGACCGGGCACGCACCGTGCAGGTGGCTGTTGCCTCGGGTGCAAAGGCTGCCGATCTGGTGCAACCGGGCCACATCTTTCCGCTGCAGGCGGTCGAAGGCGGTGTGCTCATGCGCGCCGGCCACACCGAAGCCGGCTGTGATCTGGCCGCCATGGCTGGCTGCAGCCCTTCAGCCGTGATCTGCGAAATCATGAAGGACGACGGCACCATGGCCCGCCTGCCCGATTTGCAGCTGTTTGCGGCCGAGCACGGATTGAAGATCGGCACCATTGCCGACCTGATCGAACACCGCAGTCGCAACGAGACCCTGGTGCAGAAGCTGGGCACACGTCCGCTGCACACCGCGTTCGGCGAATTCAAGGCCACCGCCTTTCGCGACCAGACCAATGGTGCACTGCACCTGGCACTGGTCAGGGGCCAATGGCACGCAGACGCGACGGTGCCGGTTCGGGTGCACGAACCGCTGTCGGTGCTCGACGCGCTGGAAGTAGGCCGCTCCATGCACAGCTGGAGCCTGGAAGCCAGCTTGCGATACCTGGAAAAGGCTGGCATGGGCGTGGCGGTGCTGCTCAACTGCGGTGAAACCGCTGCCCAGTTGCTGGAGCAGTTTGAAGGCACGGCCAGGCCTGCGCAAGCGCCGGAACGGGGGCGCATGGACTTGCGCACCTATGGCATAGGCGCGCAGATCCTGCGCGAATGCGGTGTGCAGCGCATGCAACTCATGGGCAATCCGCGCCGCATGCCCAGCATGGCAGGCTACGGGCTGGAGATCACCGGCTACCTCGGTCACAGCGACTGAAATTCAGAGCGTCTTTCGCCCACACCCGAGCCGCTCGCAGCCTCCGACCCACTTTTACAAAACAGAAACGGACTTCCACATGTTTGGCGCAGACAAAGGCACCACCGATCCCCTCGACGGCAAAAAGATGGCCGTGGGCATCGTGCAAGCCCGTTTCAATGAATCCATCACCGACGCACTTTTTGAGGCCTGCCGTGCCGAACTGCTGGCCTTGGGCGTGGCTGAAAAGAACATCACCCACGTGAAGGTTCCCGGTGCGCTTGAGGTGCCGGTGGCCCTGCAGGCCCTGGCCGAGCGAGATGATTTCGATGCATTGATCGCACTGGGCTGCATCATCCGCGGCGAAACCTACCACTTCGAACTCGTGGCCAACGAGTCCGGCGCTGGTGTGACCCGCCTGTCGCTGGACTACCAGATACCGATTGCCAACGCGATTCTCACCACCGAGAACCTGGAACAGGCGATCGCCCGCCAGGTGGACAAGGGTCGTGACGCGGCGCGCGTGGCTGTGGAAATGGCCCACGTGCTTGAACAGATTGCCTGACACCATGACCGACACACCCACCACGCCCAAGGCCCGCAAGGCGGCCGACAAGTCGGCCCGAACGCGCGCCCGCGAATTTGCCCTGCAGGCGCTGTACCAGCATCTGGTTGGGCGCAACGATGCGGGCGACATTGATGCCTTCACCCGCGATCTCAGCGGCTTCCACAAGGCCGACAGCGTGCACTACGACGCGTTGCTGCACGGCTGTATTGCGGGTGCGTCGGCTCAAGACACGCTGATCGCTCCGCTGCTGGATCGGCCCATGGTCGAGATATCGCCCATCGAACACGCAATTCTGTGGATCGGCGTCTACGAATTCCAGCATTGCCTTGACGTACCGTGGCGCGTGGTGCTCAACGAATGCATCGAACTCGCCAAGTCGTTTGGTGGCACCGACGGGCACAAGTATGTCAACGGTGTGCTGCACCAGCTGGCCGCCCAGCTGCGCCCTGTGGAGGTGGCTTCTGCACCTGCAAAGACGGGCCCACGCAAAAACCCGGCAAGCCGCTCAGTTGACGATGCGTCCTGACTTTTTCAGGAACACGCCATGAAGATTTCGCGGCGGGCTCAGCGCGTCGAGCCCTTCTATGTCATGGAACTGGCCAAGGCCGCTGCGGCCCAGGCGGCCAGCGCCATGCCCGGTCACCGCTCCATGCTGTACCTGAACATTGGCGAACCAGATTTCACTGCGCCGCCGCTGG
>JAABRN010000329.1 GCA_011390855.1 Hydrogenophaga sp.
GCACCGGGTCGGGTTTCGGCAATGGCCGGCGGATGCACCGGCGCCGCTTGAATGTTGGTTAGAGACTCGTCGATGTAGGCCTGCAAGATCGAGTGAGTCGAAGCCACAAATGGCTCTTGCAACATGCTGGAGTGGCCGCCATCGACATCAGCAACGACTACCTTTCCCCGCACGACATCGCTCCAGCCGAACAGAGGATCCTCAAAAATTTCAATGAACGGCTGATCAGCCTGTGTGCCATCGCCGCACCTAGCGCGCAACAGCAAGGCGTCGCCGGCCAGTCGGCCATGATCAAGGTTAGTTCTCTGGGCATAGGCGACGATCTGTCGCACGGTAGGTTTGTTGGAGCTTGACTTCGGGCGCTCGCCTTTGTCCAGCGTTTTCTGCAGGAGTCGGAGTTCAGTATCCAAATTGGCCCTCGCAGTGCGCGCATCTATTTTGTAGCGGACGTACGATAGCGTCTTGCGAGCCAGTATGAGCACGCTGTGAAACAGGCGCGTCAATGCACTTTTATCCCCAACCTGGTCCAACGCTAGTTTCAGCCTACTGAGTCTGCGCTGCGATGACAGCCGAGGGCGCACAGGGGTGTTGGCATGTGTGGCGTCGAACAAGGCCAGGGTGGCAATGCGCTGGCCTTGGGCCTGCAGCCGGCATGCCACCTCAAACGCGATCTCGCCGCCCGCACATAGACCAGCCAAAATATACGGCCCGTCGGGCTGTACGCTACGGATCTGCTCCAAATAGTGATCAGCCATTTCCGAAATTCGAGTGTGCAGGATCGGAAGCTCGTCGTCGCCATGCGGCTGCAAGGCGTAGACGGGGTGTCGTGCGTCCAAACGCATGGCAAGGTTGCGGTACAGAAGCACTTCCCCATCGACGTCGTGGATGAAGAAGATCCCGGGTCTGCCAGCGCCCGATCGCAACTTGAGCAACGAACTTTGACCCTTGGTCGGAGCCTCCATGGAGGCAGCCAGCTGCTCCACTGTCGGGGATTGGAGTAGGGTACTCAGGGAAAGCTTAAAACCGAGTTCGCGGTTGATCTGTCCCACTAGGCGCAGCGCAAGCAAGGAATGGCCGCCGAGCGAGAAGAAGTCGTCGTCGATGTTCACAGCCGGCAGTTGCAGCACCAAGGCCATGGAAGCGGCCAGTTGACTTTCGAGTTCATTGCGCGGCGGTCGCCTGTTGCTTGTGGTGACCGAAGTCGAGGTCTGCGGGGCGGGCAGCGCATGGCGGTTGATCTTGCCGTTGGGCAGCAGCGGGATGGTCTCCAGTGCGATGAAGTGCTGTGGGACCATGTACTCGGGCAGGCTGGCCTTGAGGTGGGTGCGCAGGGCCTGGGCCTCGAAGGTATGGCCTTCGGCGGGCACCAGATAGGCCACCAGGCGCTGATCGCCTGGCGTGTCCTCGCGCACGATGACCAGTGCGCGGGCCACGCTTGCGTGGCCCATGAGTTGCGACTCGATCTCGCCGAGCTCGATGCGGTGGCCACGCACCTTGACCTGGAAGTCCATGCGCCCTTGGTGTTCGAGCATGCCGTCGTGGCGCCAGCGGCCACGGTCGCCAGTGCGGTAGAGCCTGCCACCTGCACGCGAGGGATCGGCGATGAAACGTTCAGCCGTGAGCTCGGGGCGGTTGTGGTAGCCCAGAGTAACGCCCTCGCCGCCGATGCAGATCTCCCCGGGCACGCCGATGGGGCATGGCTGCAGCCGCTCGTCCAAGATGTGGATGGAGGTGTTGGCAATGGGCCGCCCGATGCGGATGCCCGAGCGCGGCTCGTTCACGCGCCAGCAGGTGGACCACACGGTGGTCTCGGTGGGGCCGTACATGTTCCAGAGCTCGGCGCAGCGCGCGAGCAGCTCCTCGGCCAGATCCACAGGCAGACCCTCACCGCCGATGAGGGCCTTGAAGCCGGGGCAGCCGGCCCAGCCGGCCTCGATGAGCATGCGCCAGCTTGAGGGGGTGGCCTGCATCACGCTCACACTGTGGGTGGCGATGAGGGAAGCCAGAGCCGAGCCGTCCAGGGCATCGTCGCGGCTGGCCAGCACCACCCGCGCGCCCACGCACAGGGGCAGCAGCAGTTCGAGCACGGCGATGTCGAAGGACAGGGTGGTGACGGCCAGCAGCGTGTCGGAAGAGGCCAGGCCAGGCTGGCTGGCCATGGAGCTCAGGAAGTTGACGACGGCTTGGTGGTGCACGACCACGCCCTTGGGCTTGCCGGTGGAGCCTGAGGTGTAGATAACGTAGGCGGGATCCAGAGGGCGGGCATCACGATCAGGATCGGCAGCGAGGGCCGAGTCGGGCTGTGCGGCGATGGAGGCCGCATCGATGTCGAGCAGTAGGGTTTGCTCGCGCGGCCAGGGCAGGGCATGCACGAGGGAGGACTCGCACACGAGCAGTGCCAGGCCGGCGTCCTGGGCCATGTAGACGAGTCGATCACTGGGGTAGGCGGGGTCCAGCGGCACATAGGCCGCACCGGCCTTGAGGATGGCCAGTTGGGCCACAACCATGTCCAGGCCACGTTCGACGCACAGGCCCACGAGCTGGTCACGGCCAACGCCTCGGGCGCGAAGGGCGTGGGCGAGTTGGTTGGCACGTGCGTCAAGAGAGGCGTGGGTGAGTTCACCGACGCCGGGCTGCACGAGGGCCACGGCAGTGCCGCTCAGAGCGGCCTGTGAGGCAATCATGCCGTGGACGGTGGCCTCGCGATCGTAGGCAACCTCTGTGGCATTCCACTGCGCAAGCTGCTCCTTTTCGACGGCCGAATGGCTGGCCAGGCGTAACCAGGGCGTTTTTAGGTGATCGCCAGCCGAGGTCAGCAGTTGCACATAGCGTTCCGCCAGCAGATGGGCTGTTTCCCGCGAGAATAGGTCGGTGGCGTAAGTGAGATACGCTTTCAGGCCACTGCCGTCACTCCACATCCAGACGGTCAAATCTTCCGCGATTCCTTTGACCGGCGTCTGCATTGGCGCGGAAATTAGATCACCGACGTCTTTGGCCTGTGCACGTCCCTCTTGGTAGCCGAAC
>JAABRN010000330.1 GCA_011390855.1 Hydrogenophaga sp.
CTGATCGCTGGCAATTCGGGCTACGACATCGTCATTCCCACTGCCGGCTTTGCCCAGAAGCAGATCGAAGGCGGCCTGTACCAGCCGATCGACAAATCGAAGCTGAGCAACTACGGCAACCTCGACCCGGAGTTCATGGCCAAGATCGCCGGCGTGGACCCGGACAACAAGCACCTGGTGCCTTGGGCCTGGGGCTTCACCACCGTGGGTATCAACAAGCAGAAAGTGGCTGCCGCCCTGGGCAACACCCCCATGCCTGAAAACGCCTGGGACCTGGTGTTCAACCCCACCTATTCCAGCAAGCTGAAGTCCTGCGGCATTGCCTTCCTCGACTCCCCGTCGGAAATCCTGCCGGTGGCCCTGCACTACGTGGGCAAGCCCGCCTACAGCCAGGACCCTGCCGACTTTGCCGTGGCTGCCGAGATGCTCATGAAGGTGCGTCCTGACATCCGCCTCTTCTCCAGCACCATGATCGACGACATCGCCAGCGGCTCCGCCTGTGCGTTCGTCGGCTGGTCCGGCGACATCAACATCGCGGCCGACCGCGTGGCTGAAAAGGGTGGCAAGGACGAGATCGTGCCCCTGCTGCCCACCGGCGGTGGTCTGGTGTTCATTGACACCATGGCCATTCCGGCCGATGCCAAGCACGTGAACAACGCGCACCTGTTCATCGACTACTTCCTGCGCGCTGAAAACGGCGCCGCCATGGCCAACGAGCTGAACTACCCCACTGGCAACACTGCTGCCTTGCCTCTCATCAGCGAAGAGATCAAAGGCAACACCACCATCTTTTTGAGCCCGGAAGACACGGCTCGCCTGATTCCCACGGGTGGCTTCTCCACCAGCGTCAGCGAGGTGCTGAACAACACCTACAACGCGTTCAAGCGCGGCAGCTGAACGAAAACGGGGGTCGCAACCGTGGCCCTCCGTGCCCAACCCAGCCGCCCTGGTCCCACCCTGATAGTGGGTACCGGGCGGCTTTTTTCATGGCAAAGCAAGGCTGGCCCTGAGTGTGCGGGCTGGAGTGAGGAACAGGCATGAGTGAGAAGACCGACCCGGCCGGCTATCTGGTCACAGAAAAGCTGGTGAAGCGTTTCGATGACGCTGTCGCCGTGAACGAAGTGTCCCTGTCCATCGGCAAGGGCGAGATCTTCGCTCTGCTGGGCAGTTCGGGCTGCGGCAAGTCCACCCTGCTGCGCATGCTGGCAGGCTTCGAAAAGCCCACCGAGGGCCGCATCTTGCTGGGTGGGGTGGACGTGGCGGGCCTGCCCCCCTACGAGCGTCCTGTGAACATGATGTTCCAGTCCTACGCGCTCTTCCCCCATCTGGATATCTGGGAAAACATTGCCTTTGGCCTCAAGCGCGAGGGCCTGCCCAAGGCCGAGGTGAAGGAGCGTGTGGACAACATGCTGGCGCTGGTGCAGCTAACCCCCTATGCCAAGCGCAAGCCGCATCAGCTTTCGGGTGGTCAGCAACAGCGCGTGGCGCTGGCGCGCAGTCTGGTCAAGCGCCCCCAACTGCTGCTGCTGGACGAGCCGCTGGGCGCCCTGGACAAGAAGCTGCGTGAGCAGACCCAGTTCGAGCTGGTCAACATCATCGAGAAAGTGGGCGTGACCTGCGTCATGGTGACCCACGACCAGGAAGAGGCCATGACCATGGCCAGCCGCATTGCCATCATGAGCCAGGGCCGTGTGATGCAGGTCGGCACGCCCGAGGAAATCTACGAACACCCGGTGAACCGCTTCGTGGCCGACTTCATTGGCAACGTGAACCTGTTCGAGGGCAAGCTCACCACCGACGAGCCCGACCACTGTGCCGTCACCGCCGGCATAGGCACCATCCATGTGGGGCATGGCGTGAGTGGCGCGCTGGGCATGAATGTGGCCATTGCGGTGCGGCCGGAGAAGATCGAGATCAGCAAGACCCGCCCCAGCGACGTTGGCCCCAATCTGTACACGGGCCAGGTCAAGGAGATTGCCTACTTCGGCTCCTTCAACACCTACATCGTGCAGGCCACCGACGGCACACGGGTGAAGATCACCGAAGCCAACACGTCCCGCCAGGACCTCTCGGACATCACCTGGGAAGACAACGTCTTCTACTGGTGGGGCGACAAGGCCGGCGTGGTGCTGCGCGACTGAACCCGGAGGGCCTGCCATGCTGCCGAAATCACTGATCCCAGGAAGGCGCTTCGTGATCGGGGTGCCGTACACGTGGCTGATCCTGTTCTTCCTGCTGCCCTTCCTTATCCTGCTCTACATCAGCTTTGTGGACATGCGGGGCAGCATCAACCCGTTCAAGCCCATCTGGGACTTGGAGACGGGCACGCTGATCCTGCGTTACGAGAACTACTTCTCCATCTTCCGCACCGAGGAAGGCGCACCCCTGTTCCGCACCATCTACGTCGACGCGTATGTGCGCTCCATAGGGTACGCGCTGGCTACAGCGGTGCTGTGTCTGGTGATCGGCTATCCGTTTGCCTACTTCATTGCCCGCTCCCCGGCCAGCATCCGCCCGGCGCTGCTGCTGATGGTGATGCTGCCGTTCTGGACCTCTTTCCTGCTGCGTGTGTACGCATGGAAGGGCCTGCTCAGCGACAACGGCGTCATCAACCGCTTCATGATGTTCATCGGCCTGACCGATGCGCCGGTGCGCATGCTCTACACCGACATTTCCATGCTGGTGGGCATGACCTATGTGTACCTGCCTTTCATGATCCTGCCGCTGTACGCCAACCTCGTGAAGATGGACTTCCGCCTGCTGGAGGCCGCCTACGACCTGGGTGCCACGCCGCTGCGGGCCTTCTGGCTGGTCACGGTGCCGTTGTCCAAGTCGGGCATCATTGCCGGCTTCATGCTGGTGTTCATTCCCTGTGTGGGCGAGTTCGTGATCCCCTCCCTGCTGGGCGGCCCGGGCACTACCATGATCGGGCGTGTGGTGTGGGACGAAATGTTCACCGGCAACAACTGGCCGCGTGCCACGGCGCTGGCGGTCATCATGATCGGACTCATCGTGGTGCCCCT
>JAABRN010000331.1 GCA_011390855.1 Hydrogenophaga sp.
AGTTTGGCGCGTTCATCGACCTGGGTGTGCACCAGGACGGTCTGGTACACGTGAGCCAGCTGGCCAACCGCTTTGTGAGCGACGCGCGCGAGGTCGTCAAGACCGGCGATATCGTCAAGGTCAAGGTCATGGAGGTGGATGTGGCGCGCAAGCGCATCGGCTTGTCGATGAAGCTCGATGCAGAGCCCGGTCGGCGTGATCGCGACGCAGGCGCGTCGCGCGACAACCGGTTCGAGCCGGCGCGCCCGGGGGAACGGGGTGGTCGTGGTGTGCCGCAGGGGGGTGGCCAGGCGCCAGCACCGTCTGCCATGGCGTCGGCGTTTGCCAAGCTGCAGGGTCGCGACAAGCGCTGAATGATCTGGCCCCTTGTCGTTGGGTCGGCAAGGGTCCAATGCGTGTAAAAGTGCCTGAAAAGCACCCCATAAACTTGCAACTGAATGTTGCTGGGCGGTGTAGAGTGGTCTGGCAGGTTGCGCTGATGGCGCGAACCTGTGTCTTCAAGTTGGCGGCACAGATGCCGATATCCCATAAGAAACCCACTCACCGTCCTCTGGACTTCAGCTCATGCAACTCGAAGCCCTGTTGAATTTCCCTGGCGCGCTGCCGACCATGCCGCGCAGCGTCTCGGACCTCCTTGCCGAGATGAACAAGGAAGATCCTGATCCCAGGAGGATCAGTCATCTGATTGCGCAAGACCCCTCACTCACGACGCGGGTGTTGCGCCTGTCGAATTCCGCCTTCTTTCGTGTGAGCCGAAAAATCGGCAACGTGGATGAAGCCGTGTCCATGCTCGGACTGACCCATGTGCGCTCGCTCATCATGGCCGCGGCTCTGGGCGCCAGCTTCAAGAACATTCCTGGCATTGACCTCAAGCAGTTCTGGCGCTACAGCCTGCGCGTGGCCGACATTTCACGCTCGCTCGCCGGGCTGTTGCGGCAGAACGAAGGCAACGCGTTCACGGCTGGGCTGATCCACGCCATTGGGATTCTGGTGATGCACATTGCCATGCCCGACGAGCTGGTACCGGTGGACATGGGTACCTCGCCGCTGGACCTGCAACGCGCTGCCGCCGAACGCAACTACTTTGGCTACACCTACGCGGAGGTGGGTGCCGGCATGGTCGAGAAATGGCACTTTCCGCCGGAAATGGTTTCTGCCCTGGCGAATCAGGTTGAACCGTTTGAAGGTGAAGCCTATGACCGGCTTGGCGGTTTGTTGCACCTGGCTTCCTGGCGCGCCCGCGCCGAGGAAATCCAGCTCGACGCCAATGGCCTGGTGGCCACCTTCCCCGACATGGTGGGGCTCACCCTGGGCCTGGATCTGGACAATGTGCTGGAAAAGGACCCGACCGAATGGTCGTTCAGTCAGGCGCTGGGGGCGTTTATAGATTGACTCCCCCCTGCGCCGCTGACGCGGCTTCCCCCCTCTCTGGCGCGCCTTCGGCGCTTGGAGGTGGGACGCGCCCTGTGGCCCGGCGAAGCCGGTTCCACGGGCGCCCTGGACGGGGCACTTCGCTCCGGAGATGGTGCGGTGCTTCCGCTGCGCCGATGTGGGCTTCGGTGTGCTGGCGTTAACCTGCGGTAGCCTCAAAACATCTCAAGTCCGCCCCCCTTCTGACGAAATCAATTCAAACAGCGTATGTCCGTCTGTTTGAACCGAACCTTCGCAGGTGTGCAGCATGCAGATCGAAAAGCTCCTCAAGCAGCCCAGTGCGCTTCCGTCGGCACCCAAGGTGGTGCGCAAGCTCATCGAGACCTTCGAGCAGGAAGAGGTCGACATCATGCAGGCGGCGATCTACATCGAGTCGGACCCGGTGCTCACCGCCAGGCTGCTCAAGCTGGCGAATTCGGCTTTTTTCGGTCTGCATCGCTCGGTCACCACCGCTCGCGATGCCATCAGTGTGATGGGTCTGATCAAGGTGCGCGCCTTGGTGATCGGCGCCGCACTCGGCGACTGCTTCCATACGGTGGGGAGCGTCAACCTCAACCAGTTCTGGCGCTACAGCCTGAACACGGCCAATTTGTCGCGCTACCTGGCGCTGCCCATCAAGATCGACGAGAACACCGCCTTTACCGCAGGCCTCATACATGGCATCGGTGAGCTGGTGATGCACGTGGGCATGCCAGAAGCCATGATCGACCTGGACCGCAGCGTGCCCATGCTCGACCTCAAGCGCGCCACAGCCGAGCGCGGCCTGTTTGGCTACAGCTACGCTGAGGTAGGGGCCGCACTGGCGCGTGAATGGCGCTTCCCCAGGAAGATGATCAACGCCATCGAGCACCAGAACGCGCCGTTCGACAACGAGGTATACGAGCCCATCGCTGGCGTGATCCACATCGCCTCCTGGCGCGCGCGGGCTGAAGAACTTGAGTTCCGCAGCGACAACCTGATCAACACCTACCCGGACCCTATCGGCCTGGTGCTGGGTATCGATCCCGACACGGTAGTCGGCGAAGAAATTCCGGCCTTGACGCGCATGGGCAGTGCAAGCGAAAAAGAGAGTGAGACGGTTTGACACCCGCATGCGCTCATCAGCATGAAGGTTGATCGCACCGGGTTTGTCGAGGTGCATGGGCGGTGTCGCCGGCGCCGGGCGCGTGGCTGCGACACAATCGCAGCCCATGCAAGCGCTTCGACTCTACGCCGGCCCACGGGCACGCCTCCACATTGAACAGGCGGGCCTGCGTCCGCAAGACGTGGGCATCGTCCCTGCCGCTGCCGGCGGCCCGAAAGGGCTCATCCTCGGCCCGCTGGACCGTTTCATCTTCGGAGATTGGCTGGTGCAGAGTGCATCGCCAGTCCATCTGGTGGGGGCGTCGATCGGTGCCTGGCGCATGGCCACGGCCTGTCTGGGCAATCCCCGTGGGGCATTTGAGCGACTGGAGCACGACTACATCGCCCAGCGCCACGACCCCTTGCCCGGCAAGACCCGACCCACGCCGGAACAGGTGAGTGAACGTTTTGCCGGCAACCTGAAAGTGTTTTACGGCGGTCGCATTGAAGAAG
>JAABRN010000332.1 GCA_011390855.1 Hydrogenophaga sp.
ATGGGTGGCTCAGCCACCAGCGGAAAAGGCACGGGGATCGCCGCGAGGCGCTGATCAACAAGAGGAATGACTCGTTCCGACATGGGACGATTATGGTGGACACAAGCCCCAAGGTGGCGCAGCGAGCCCAGTGGGCATGGGGTCTATAGGCTCGGAGCACGCGCGCAGGTGTCTGAGCCGCTCGGCTCCGGGCGATTCGTCAGGCGGCAGCTTCAACCCGGGTATAGAGCTCGGCATTTTTATTGAGCCAGTCGCGCGACAGATCGCTGCCTTGCTGGTCGGGGTGAAAGTCAGACCTGAAATACGCGCGCCATGGCTTGAAGGTGCACCTCAGCAGTCCCTGCTTGCCCAGCAGGTGTCGGCCTGCACTTCTCCAGGTACGCCACTGCCAGAGTGTGCCGTCCCGCTTCAGATTGTTGGCGGTCTGGCGCAGCGTGTCGGTCAGAAAAATGAGTGTGACCCGTCGCATCCAGCGGGTGCGCCAGGCTTCATCGCCGCCGAGGCGTTTGTACAGGTCAAAGGCGGTGCATTTGTGCTCTGCTTCTTCGGCACTGTGCCACTGCCAGAGTGCTCTCAGACGGGGCTCGCAGCCTTCGAGCAGTGCGGGGTGGGAAAGCAGCCACTCTGCAAACAACGCAGTGAAATGCTCATTGGCTGCCGTGATCGCAAGTGCATGCCTGGGGTCCGTTCCCTCCACCAGGCCAAGCCGCTCGCGCGCCCTGGGCTCCCATTCATTGACGAGGCCGTGCTTCTCGATCTGGGCGTTGAACAAGGCATGGATACGCCTGTGCGTCGCTTCCTGGCCTATGAAGCCCTTGATTTCGGTCTTGAACGCCGCCTGATCTGACTCGGGCAGCACCTGGAACCCGTTGCGCACGGCGTCGATGAAAAATTGCTCACCCACAGGAAAGCTCATGGACAAGGCGTTGAACCACGCGGTCAGGAAGGGGTCGCCATTGCACCAGTGGCGGTCGACTGGCTGGCTCAGGTCGATCAACAGGCGGCGGACGACAAGTTCGGTCATGGGGCAGATTGGGAATACGTGTGGTTGATCAGTTGGTACCAATGCGTACCAGCACTCGGTCAACTGTGACGGAAGTCGCCGAACGTGTCAACCGATAACCGCCTGAACCGCTTGCGATTGAGCAAATGTCGGTAACGGTGCTTCGTACTGCATGCCCAGGGCTCTAACATTGGCGGTGATGAATACGCCTGAACTCCGCGAGCCCCTTCCGTTACCTTCCGAGCATCACTTCAGGCTCCTGAAGGCCATGGCTGATGTCGCTGCTGGCAGGGGGTATGCTGAAACCACCATCGCCGATATCGTGCGCGTGGCCGGTGTCTCCAAGCGGACGTTCTACGAAAACTTCGCAAGCAAAGACGCTTGTTTTCTGGCGCTGTACCGGGCGGCCAGTCACGCAGCACTTCGGGCTCTGCGCTCATCCCTTTCTCCCGACAAGCCATGGCAGGTGCAGGTCGAACATGCCTTGGGCACCTATTTCGCCCACCTGGCGGCCGGTCCTGCGCTCGTGCGCACCTTGTTCGTGGAGATCCACCAGTTGGGCTCAGCTGGTATGCAGGTCCGGCGGGAAGTCATGCAGCACATGGCGGACTTCATGCTGGAAACGGTCAACGCTTCGTCCGCAAACGAGTCGGGCCGTACAGCAGAGGAGAGGACTTCTTCCCCAATGGTGTTGAGTCGGACCATGGCGCTTGCAGCTGTGGGCGGAATCAATGAGCTGGTGCTGGAAGCGATCGAAAAAGGGGAAATCGAGCAGTTGCAGGCCTTGTCTTCGGCGGCGGGTGAGGTGGTCCGTGCATTGACTCACGCGCGTTTGCAGAACCTGTAGCTCAGGCAGGCGTCCACAAAAAGGACCGGCCCGCAAAAGCGGGCCGGTCGCTGTGAAGACTTGCCGAATCAGGCGAGTGGCAACAGAGGCACGATCAGCAGTGCCACGATGTTGATGATCTTGATCAGAGGGTTCACTGCCGGGCCAGCGGTGTCCTTGTAGGGATCGCCCACGGTGTCACCGGTCACGGCCGCCTTGTGGGCCTCGCTGCCCTTGCCGCCATGGTTGCCGTCCTCAATGTACTTCTTGGCGTTGTCCCAGGCGCCACCACCGGTGCACATGGAAATGGCGACGAAGAGGCCGGTGACGATGGTGCCCATGAGCAAACCGCCCAGGGCCTTCGGGCCCAGGATGACGCCCACCAGAATGGGAGCCACCACAGGCAGCAGGCTGGGGATTACCATTTCCTTGATGGCGGCCGTGGTCAGCATGTCCACTGCGCGACCGTATTCAGGCTTGGCCGTGCCTTCCATGATGCCGGGGATTTCCCTGAACTGGCGACGCACTTCCACCACCACAGCGCCTGCTGCACGGCCCACGGCTTCCATCGCCATGGCGCCAAACAGATAGGGAATCATGCCGCCAATGAACAGCCCCACGATGACCATGGGGTCGCTCAGGTCGAAGGTGATCTGGTGACCGTAGGACTCCAGTTTGTAGGTGTAGTCAGCAAACAGCACCAGTGCTGCCAGACCGGCCGAACCGATGGCATAGCCCTTGGTCACCGCCTTGGTTGTGTTGCCCACGGCATCCAGCGGGTCGGTCACATCGCGCACGCTGCTGGGCAATTCGGCCATCTCTGCAATGCCGCCGGCGTTGTCGGTGATGGGGCCGTAGGCATCCAGTGCGACCACGATGCCCGCCATGCTGAGCATGGATGTGGCGGCCACGGCAATGCCGTAGAGGCCGGCCAGCTGGTACGAGGCCAGAATGCCCACGCAAACGAAGAGCACCGGCCAGGCCGTGGAGCGCATCGACACGCCCAGGCCAGCAATGATGTTGGTGCCGTGACCCGTGGTGGACGCCTGGGCAATGTGCTTCACAGGTGAATACTGCGTGCCGGTGTAGAACTCGGTGATCCAGACCAGCGCGGCGGTCAGAACCAGGCCAACTGCGCAGGCGCCCCAGAGTCGAAGCTGGCTGCCCGTGGCGGTG
>JAABRN010000333.1 GCA_011390855.1 Hydrogenophaga sp.
CATTTTCATCCTCACCCGCGGCGGGCCGGACAACGCGACCTCGCTGCTGCTGTTTCATATCTACGAAGTGGGCTTCAAGTTCTGGGACGTGTCTTATGCCGCCGCGTTGACCGTGGTGCTGCTGCTGGTGCTGGCGGTGATTGCGCTGTTGCAGTTTGGCTTGCTGGAACGCAAGACGCACTACCAATGAACTCCCACAGGCCCCCGGCATGCTGAACCCCACCCGCTTCGACAAC
This sequence comes from Hydrogenophaga sp., assembly GCA_011390855.1. GTDB lineage: Bacteria > Pseudomonadota > Gammaproteobacteria > Burkholderiales > Burkholderiaceae_C > Hydrogenophaga. The sequence continues at coordinate 237 of JAABRN010000333.1, forward strand.
GCCCTGAACGCCCTGGGCGCCTGGTTGCTGGCGTTGCTGTGGCTGTTGCCGCTGCTGTATGCGGTGTGGTCCGCCATTCACCCCACCGAATATTCGGCGCGTTTCGATTTGCTGGCGCCGCTGACCACCGACAACTTCAGCAAGGCCTGGAACGCCGCGCCGTTTCCGCGCTATTTCCTCAACACATCGGCTCTGGTGCTGGCCATTCTGGCCGGGCAGATCGTGCTGTGCACACTGGCGGCCTACGCCTTTGCGCGATTTGAATTCCCTGGCAAGAACATCGCTTTTGCGCTGGTGCTGGTGCAGCTGATGGTGATGCCGGATGTGGTGCTGGTCGAGAACTACCGCACCATGCACCAGCTGGGTCTGGTGGACACGCTCAGCGCCATGGCTTTGCCCTACATGGCCTCCGCCTTCGGCATCTTCCTGCTGCGCCAGACTTTCAAGACCGTGCCCAAGGAGCTGGAAGAGGCCGCGCGCATTGAAGGCTGTGGCACCTTTGGTGTGCTGTGGCGGGTTTATGTGCCGCTGGCCAGGCCGGTGTATCTGGCCTATGCGCTGGTCTCCATCAGTCACCACTGGAACAATTTCCTGTGGCCGCTGGTCATGTCCAACTCGGTGGAAACGCGGCCGCTCACCGTGGGCCTGTCGGTGTTCGCCGGCACCGACCAGGGCATCGACTGGGGCATCATCAACGCCGCCACGCTGATCTCCAGCGCACCGCTGCTGCTGGCATTCCTGCTGTTTCAGCGGCAGTTTGTGCAGAGCTTTCTGCGCGCAGGGATCCGGTAGCGCCCGGTCTGTCAAGTCGCCCATGCAAGTGGCGGATCGCCGGGCGCCACACACCTGGGGCCACGCTGGCATGGCCGCGAGCGTCCAGGTGCTCGCCTTCTGTTTCGGGATCGATCGGCGTGTTCGCAAACAGGTGAAGCGAGTGCCTGTTCATCAACCCATGGAATGCAGACCCACCTTGTTGCCTTCTGTGTCGATGAAGTGCGCGAAGAAACCAAAATCATTGCCGATTTCGGTCTTGGGCACGGCAATGCTTCCACCCGCATCCTCTACCCGGGCCAGCAAGGGCGCCAGGTCGCCGCCGCCGTTGAGGTACACGATGGTGCCGTTTTGGGAGGGCGTACCGCCGTCGCCGTACACGAGGGCGCCACCCACAGATGCGGAGTCGTCAGACAGAAAGCCCATGGTGGTCGGGCCCATTTCCATGGTCGGAATGGCCTTGCCCAGCACTTTTTCGTAAAAAGTCCGGGCGCGCGCAAAGTCGTTCACCGGTATTTCGAACCAGTTCAGGGCGTTGGGGCTGGATGACATGAAGCGCTCCTTGGTGAGGCGGTGGGGATGAAGGGAGTGGCGGCGCGGCGGCTTTGCCGAAGGCGTTCCAGGGTTGCCGCCCAGGCTTTTTTGCACGTGGCGAGATGTTCCATCAGATCGTTCGACGGCGGAAGGGGTCGTTTTCTGGTGCCGTTTGCGTGTTTACCGCAACAAAACGTAAAGGGGAGCGCATTTTTAGGTGCGTGGCGAGGCACAATAGGGATGCGCGGGCTCAATGCCTGCGCGTTTTCAGGTGATCGGTCAGTTTCGCGCTACGGCGGTACCTTCCAGGTTTGTTGAGCTTTCGGGACCCCATCGCTTTGTTTTATGTGTATCTGAGGAGTCCCCATGGGCAATAAACTTTACGTCGGCAACCTGCCGTACACGGTGCGTGACGAAGACCTGCAACAGTCTTTCAGCGAGTTCGGCTCTGTCACCAGCGCCAAAGTCATGATGGAACGCGACACCGGTCGCTCCAAAGGCTTCGGTTTCGTCGAAATGGGCAGCGATGCCGAGGCGCAAGCTGCCATTCAAGGCATGAACGGCCAATCACTGGGTGGCCGCAGCGTCACGGTGAACGAAGCCCGTCCGATGGAGGCACGTCCTCCCCGCACCGGCGGCTACGGCGGCGGTGGTGGTGGCGGCGGCTACGGTGGCGGTGACCGCTCCGGCGGCGGTGGCTACGGCGGCGGCGGCGGTGGTCGCGGCGGCTATTGAGCCCCATGACCCCATGAACTCAGCCCCGCGCTGAGTTCAGCCCAAAAGGCTTCGGAACTCCGGTTTCGAAGCCTTTTTTCATGTTCACTTCTTGATCCGGTACCCCGTCTTGAACACCCACCACACGATGGTCAGGCAGGTCAGCATGAAGATCAGCGTCATGCTGGTGCTCACGGCAATGTGCACGTCGGCCGCACCGTAGAAGGCCCAGCGCAGGCCGCTGATGAGGTAGACCACCGGGTTGAATAGCGACACCGTTTGCCAGAATGGCGGCAGCATGTTGATGCTGTAGAACGCGCCGCCCAGGAAGGTCAGTGGCGTGATGATCAGCAGCGGGATCACCTGCAGCTTCTGGAAGTTGTCAGCCCATAGCCCGATGATGAAGCCGAACAGGCAGAACGTGATGGCGGTCAACACCAGGAAACCCACCATCCAGACCGGGTGTGCAATTTCATACGGCACAAACAGGCGAGCGGTCAGCAGGATCAGCGAGCCCAGCAGCAGGCTCTTGGTGGCGGCTGCGCCCACATAGCCCATCAGCACCTCCACCCAGCTCACCGGCGCGCTGAGCAGTTCATAGATGGTGCCTGACCACTTGGGCATGTAGATGCCGAAGGCGGCGTTGGAAATGCTTTCACTCAGAATCGACAGCATGAGCAGGCCGGGAATGATGTAAGCACCGTAGCTCACGCCGTCGATGTCGCCCATGCGCGAGCCAATGGCCGTG
>JAABRN010000334.1 GCA_011390855.1 Hydrogenophaga sp.
ACACCCCATGGATTTGGCATTCACGCCCGAAGAACAGGCGTTTCGCGAGGAGATCCGCAGTTGGGTCAAGGCCAACCTGCCGTCCGACATCGCCCACAAGGTTCACAACGCCCTGCGCCTGTCGCGCGACGACATGCAGCGCTGGGCAAAGATTCTGGGCAAGAAGGGCTGGCTCGGCTGGGGCTGGCCGACGGAGTTTGGCGGCCCGGGCTGGAACGCGGTGCAAAAGCACCTGTTCGAAGAAGAATGCGCGCTCGCCGGCGCACCGCGCGTGGTGCCGTTCGGTCCGGTGATGGTGGCGCCGGTGATCATGGCCTTCGGCAACAAGGAGCAACAAGAGCGCTTTTTGCCCGGCATTGCCAGCGGCGAAGTCTGGTGGAGCCAGGGCTACAGCGAACCTGGATCGGGTTCGGACCTGGCCTCGGTCAAGTGCCGCGCAGAACGCCAGGGAGACAAGTACCTCGTCAACGGCCAGAAGACCTGGACCACGCTGGGCCAGTACGGCGAGTGGATCTTCTGTCTGGTTCGCACAAGCAACGAAGGCAAGCCGCAAACCGGCATCTCCTTCCTCCTCATCGACATGAAGTCGCCCGGCGTGTCGGTGCGACCGATCAAACTGCTCGACGGTGAGTGCGAGGTCAACGAGGTCTGGTTCGATAACGTCGAAGTGCCGGCCAACAACCTGATCGGCGAAGAGAACAAGGGCTGGACCTACGCCAAGCACCTGCTCAGCCACGAGCGCACCAACATCGCCGACGTGAACCGCACCAAGCGCGAACTGGAGCGGCTCAAGCGCATCGCCAAGGCCGAAGGCGTGTGGGACGACCTGCGCTTTCGTGACCAGATCGCGCTGCTCGAGGTCGACGTGGTGGCGCTGGAGATGCTGGTGCTGCGTGTGCTCTCAGCGGAAAAATCGGGCAAGAACTCGCTCGATATCGCCGGCTTGCTCAAGATCAAGGGCAGCGAGATCCAGCAGCGCTACAGCGAACTCATGATGCTGGCCGCAGGCCCCTACAGCCTGCCCTTCATTGAAGAGGCCATGGAGGCCGGCTGGCAAGGTGACTTCCCCGGCGGCGTCACCGCCAACGCCCCACTCGCTTCGACCTACTTCAACATGCGCAAGACCACCATCTATGGGGGCAGCAACGAAGTGCAGCGCAACATCGTCGCTCAGACGGTGCTCGGATAACGCAATCGGAACCCAACCTGTCGACGCCTTGCAGCAAGCAAAACGGGGCGATTCGACCGGCACAGGACCAACGGACCTCAGGAGATACAAATGGACTTCGATTTCAGTGAAGATCAAGGCGCATTGCGCGATGCGGTTCAGAAATGGGTGGAAAAGGGCTACGACTTCGAGCGCCGCCGCGCCATCGTCGCTGCGGGTGGGTTCGACCGCGCCGCCTACGGCGAACTGGCCGAGTTGGGACTGGCCGGCCTCTATGTGAGCGAGGACGACGGTGGCCTTGGCATGGGACCTGTCGAAGGCATGGTGGTCATGGAAGAGCTGGGACGTGGCATCGTGCTCGAACCGCTCGCCCAGACACTCATCTCCACGGGTGTGCTTGGTGGCTATGCCCCTGCGGAACTCAGGGCAGCATGGCTGCCCCGCATGGCCGCTGGCGAAGCGCTGGTGGTGCTGGCACACCAGGAACGCAAGGCCCGATACAAGCTCGATGTGTGCACCACCACCGCCACCCAGGCGGGCAATGGCTGGACGCTTTCGGGAACCAAGAACCTGGTTCCTGCTTCCGACAAGGCCGACGCTTTCGTCGTGCCTGCCATGGCCGCTGGCAAGCTGGCCCTGTTTCTGGTGGAAAGCACCGCATCGGGCGTGAACACGAATGGCCACCTGACGCAGGACGGCAGTCGGGCGGGTGAGTTGACGCTAAAGGATGCAGCGGCGCAACTGATCACCACCGAGGGCCTGACGGCGCTGGAACACGGCGTGGACATCGGTATCGCTGCGGCCTGCGCCGAAGCGGTGGGCGTGATGGACAAAACCGTGTCCATCACGGTCGAGTACATGAACACACGCAAGCAGTTTGGCGTGGCCATTGCCAGCTTCCAGGCGCTGCGCCACCGTGTGGCCGACATGAAGATGCAGCTCGAACTCGCACGTTCCATGAGCTACTACGCCAGCCTCAAACTCAACGCACCCGCGCCAGAGCGTCGGGCGGCCATGGCGCGCGCCAAGGTGCAACTGGGGCAGTCCATGCGCTTCGTGGGCCAGCAGGCGGTGCAATTGCACGGCGGTATTGGCGTGACCGACGAATACATCGTCAGCCACTACTTCAAGAAGCTCACCCAGCTTGAAATGAGCTACGGCGACAGCTTGCACCACCTGGGCGAGGTGTCGCAGCGAATGCAGGACACGGCGGGCGTGTTCGCCTGATCCCTCCGCCAGCGGCCCGCAGATGCGGGCCGCATTGTTTCAACCCTTCTCACGCATCAACGACAGCCCATGACGACACGCCGCACGATCCTGACCCTGGCCGCCAGCGCCCTGTTGTTTGCCGGCTGCGCAGTATCGCCACAAGGCACTCCACCACCGCCCATCGTGTTCGTGCATGGCAACGGCGACTCGGCTTCGATCTGGCAGACCACGGTTTGGCGCTTCGAGTCCAACGGCTGGCCCAGCAAACGCCTGCATGCCATCAATCTGCCCTACCCGCTCGCCCGCGACGATGACAGCAAACCCCAGCCTGGGCGCACATCGACCACCGAGCACATGGCATTCCTGAAAGGCGAAGTGGAAAAAGTATTGCAATCCACCGGTGCAAAGCAGGTGGTGCTGGTCGGCAATTCACGCGGTGGGTACGCGATCCGCAACTACATCCAGAACGGCGGCGGCGACAAGACAGTGAGCCACGCCATCCTGGGCGGTACGCCCAACCATGGCGTATGGGCCGTCAAAGGGTTTCGTGAAGCCAACGAGTTTTCAGGCACAGGACCCTTCCTCACCGCACTCAACGCACCCAAGAATGCCGCTGGCGACGAAGTCACCGGCCCAGTGAAATGGCTGACGATCCGCTCGGACAACAACGACAAGTTCGCCCAGCCAGACGGTTTGTGGATCGGTGCAAAGGGCACGCCCACCAACGTGAGCTTCGACGGTCCCGCGCTCAAGGGTGCGAACAACGTGGTGCTGGCCCGCGTCGATCACCGCGAAACATCGTTCTCACCGGCGGCGTTCGAGGTCACCTACCGGTTCATCACCGGAAAGGATGCGGCCACATCCGTCATTCAAGCGAAGAGCCCGATTGTGCTGAACGGCAAGATCACAGGGCTCGGCCTTGCGCCCACAGACCCGTCTACCGGCAACTACAGCAACAACCTGCCTCTGCCTGGCGCGCAACTCGCGGTCTACGCCACTGAGCCCGGTACCGGCCAAAGGCTGGGCGAACCCGCACACCGCAAGACTGTCGGTAAAGACGGCCTTTGGGGGCCGTTCACCGCGCAATCGGGGGTGCCCTATGAATTTGTGGTCAGCGCACCGGGCTATGCCACCACCCACATCTACCGCAGCCCGTTTCCCCGCTCCAGCGATCTGATTCACTTGCGCGCAGAACGTCCGGCAGCCGCTGACAAGGATGCGAAATCCACGATCACCCTGACTCGGCCGCGTGGCTACTTTGATGCCGAGCGCGACACCATATCTCTGGATGGAAAGGCCTTGCCAGGCGTGCCGCCCACGGGCGCCGGAGTGTCCAGCGCCAGACTCAACCTCGGGCAGGAAGTCATGCGCCCCGTCACTGCGGTGTTCAACGGAGAACAGATCACGGGAAAAACGTGGCCTGCTGCAGAAAACCGTTTGGTCGTACTGGAGCTGACCCACTGAACAGGGGCTGCCTTGCGCACCCGGCCCCGCCTACACCCGATCAGGCGTGCAGACGCGACGTTTTTGGCAAGTGGGACATCAGGAACTCCATCTGATCAGCCAGGATGCGGCGATTGCGGAGGATGAAGTCTTCCCACAGGCTGGGCACGTAGGGCGCGTACAGCAGTGGCATATGGGCCTGTTCAGGCGTGCGGTTGCCCTTGCGGTGGTTGCACGATTTGCAGGCCGTGACCACGTTCATCCAGAGATCCCGCCCGTTCTGCCCGAGCGGCTGAATGTGCTCCCGGGTCAGGTCTTCTTCGTGAAAATGGTTGCCGCAATAAGCGCACACGTTGCGGTCACGCGCAAACAACTTGCTGTTGGTCAGGGTGGGCCGCAGGTCGAAGGGATTGATGCGCGGCACACCCTGGGTGCCGATGATGGAATTGATGGTGATGATCGACTGCATGCCGGTGACCGCGTTGTGGCCTCCATGGAACACGGCGATCTCCGCGCCCATTTCCCAGCGCACTTCGTCCGCAGCGTAATGCAGCACCGCTTCTTCCAGGCTGATCCAGGACTGCGGAAGTCCCTGAGCAGACAACTTCAAAACCTTCAAGACCCACCTCCATGTTGAAACACAACCGGACAATCTGTCTTCAGCACACCGCGCATCCGCCACGATGGCGCGCGTTCTGCGTGTGTCAATATACCGTGCTTCTGTGACAAAAATACCGACCACCATGCAAAGCCCGTGCCGGACGAGGCATCTCACATGAAAATCATCCGAGGTCTCTGGAACCTGCAGCAGACCAACCAGACCCAGGCTTCAGCGGGCCGCGCGCTGACCATCGGAAATTTCGATGGCGTGCACCGCGGCCACCAGGCCATGCTGGCGCTCCTCAACAGCGAGGCGCGCCACCGCAACGTGCCGAGTTGCGTCATGACGTTTGAGCCCCATCCCAGGGACTATTTCGCCGAACTGCACAGCAAGCCTGATCTGGCGCCGGCCCGCATCGCCACGTTGCGCGACAAGCTGGCGGAACTGGCCCGCTGCGGGGTCGACGAATGCGTCGTACTGCCCTTCAATGCCGCCCTGGCCACGCAAACAGCACGGTCCTTCATTGAAGACACGCTGGTTCAGTCGTTGGGGGTGCGCTACGTGCTGGTCGGGGACGACTTCTGTTTTGGCGCCCAGCGCAAAGGCGACTACGCCATGCTGGATGCAGCAGGCAGTCGAATGGGTTTCGATGTGGCGCGGATGCAGAGCTACGAGGTGCACGGACTGCGGGTGTCGAGCTCTGCGGTGCGCGAAGCCCTGTCTGCTGGCCGCATGGACGATGTGACCGCCCTGCTTGGCAGGCCGTACAGCATCAGCGGGCACGTGGTGCACGGACGCAAGCTGGGCCGCGAACTGGGCGCCAGCGCAGCGGGCAAGGGGGACGGCTTTCGCACCCTCAACCTGCGATTCACCCACTGGAAGCCGGCTGCCAGCGGCATTTTCGTCGTGCATGTGCATGGGCTCGGTCCCGAGGCAGATTCAGCGCCACTGCCGGGCGTGGCCAACCTCGGCATACGACCTTCGCTCGACCCGAGTGATGTCAATGGCGGGCGCGTCCTGCTGGAAACCCATTGCCTGGAGTGGCCGCAGGCCATGGCGAGCGCGCTGAGCGGTGGGGAGGCCTACGGTAAAATCATTCGCGTGGAACTGCTGCACAAACTGCACGATGAACTGAAGTACGACAGTCTGGACGCCCTGACCCGGGGCATTGCCAAGGACTGCGAGAGCGCACGTGCATTCTTTGCCAAACAGCCTCCTCAGGCCTACGTGCAGACCCATCGCCAGACCACCCGCGACCGAATTTGACGACATGAGCGGTCCCGGTCGCTGCCCTTCGACAGGCTCAGGGCGATCGGTTTTCTCCTTCTCCCCTCGCTGCGTGGCATCTGTGTCCCAGCTGCATCCGGTCCGTTCGGGCTGAGCCTGTCGAAGCCCTATTCGAACCCATCATGGCTGAGAAACCTGCTGCCCCCCCCGCGAAGCCCGAAACCGGTGGCGGTGCTTACCGCACCACGCTGAACATGCCCGACACGCCCTTCCCCATGCGCGGCGACCTGCCCAAGCGCGAACCGGGCTGGGTCCAGGCGTGGAACGACGAAGGCCTCTACCAGCGCCTGCGCGTGGCGCGCCAGGGTGCGCCCCTGTTTGTGCTGCACGACGGCCCTCCTTACGCCAATGGCAAGCTGCACATCGGGCATGCGCTGAACAAGATCCTCAAGGACATGATCGTCAAGAGCCGCCAGCTGTCGGGCTTTGATGCGCAGTACATTCCCGGCTGGGACTGCCACGGTCTGCCGATTGAGAACGCGATCGAGAAGATACACGGACGCAAACTCTCGCGCGACGACATGCAGGCCAGGAGCCGGGCATTCGCCACCGAGCAGATCGACCAGCAGCGCGAAGACTTCAAGCGGCTGGGTGTGCTCGGCGACTGGGAACGCCCCTACCGCACCATGGACCCGGCCAACGAGGCCGGTGAAATCCGCGCCTTCAAGCGCGTGATCGAACGTGGCTTCGTCTACCGCGGCCTGAAGCCGGTGTACTGGTGCTTCGACTGCGGCTCGTCGCTGGCGGAGTTTGAAATCGAATACGCCGACAAGAAGAGCGAAACGCTGGACGTGGCCTTCGAAACCGACGATGCGGCCCGGCTCGCCGCCGCATTTGGCCTGTCCGCATTGCCTGCTGGCAAGTCCGGCTTTGTGGTCATCTGGACCACCACCGCCTGGACGATCCCTGCCAACCAGGCGCTCAATGCCCACCCCGAATTCACCTACGCGCTGGTGGACACGCCCATGGGTTGCCTGGTGCTGGCCGAGACCCTGGTGGAAAAGTGCCTGGAGCGCTTCGGCCTCACCGGCACCGTGCTGGCGACCACGCAGGGCAACAAGCTGGGTGGCCTGAACTTCCGCCATCCGCTGTTCGATGTGGACACCGGCTACCGGCGCCTGTCGCCGGTGTACGTGGCCGAGTACGTGAGCGATGCCGACGGCACCGGCATCGTGCACTCGTCGCCAGCCTACGGCCTGGACGACTTCAACTCCTGCGTGGCCAATGGTCTGGCGTATGACGACATCCTGAACCCGGTACAGGGCAATGGCGCCTACGCAGAGGAATTCCCCCTGTTCGGCGGCCTGCACATCTGGAAAGCCGTGCCCGTGATCCTGGAGGCGCTGAGGAATGCGGGCCGCCTGATGGCCACACAGACCATCACCCACAGCTACCCCCACTGCTGGCGCCACAAGACACCCGTGATCTACCGCGCAGCCGCCCAGTGGTTCGTGCGCATGGACGAGGGCGAGGGCGTATTCACAAAAGACAAAGCGCCCAAGACCCTGCGCCAACTGGCGCTGGACGCCATCGAGCACACCAGTTTCTACCCGGAAAACGGCAAGGTGCGCCTGCGAGACATGATCGCCAACCGGCCCGACTGGTGCATCAGCCGCCAGCGCAGCTGGGGCGTGCCAGTGCCATTTTTCCTTCACAAGGACTCGGGTGAGCTGCACCCGCGCACCATGGAAATCCTCGACCAGGCAGCCGATATCGTGGAAGAAGGCGGCATCGAAGCCTGGAGCCGCGTCACCGCTGAAGAGATTCTGGGTACGGCCGATGCGACGAACTACACCAAGAGCACCGACATCCTCGAAGTCTGGTTCGACTCGGGGTCGACTTTCCAGCACGTGCTTCGCGGCAGCCACGCCCAGGCCTACGACCGCCTGCCGTACCACGACAAAGGCCCCGAAGCCGACCTGTACCTCGAAGGCCATGACCAGCACCGCGGCTGGTTCCACAGTTCGCTGCTGCTGGGCTGCGCGCTGCACGACCGTGCGCCCTACAAGGGCTTGTTGACCCACGGATTCGCCACCGATGGCCAGGGCCGCAAGATGAGCAAGAGCCTTGGCAACACGGTGGAGCCCCAAAGCGTGAACGGTAAGCTGGGCGCAGAGATCGTTCGTCTGTGGGTGGCCTCCACTGACTACTCTGGCGACCTCAACATCGACGAAAAAATCCTCGCACGCGTGGTCGACGCCTACCGTCGCATCCGCAACACGCTGCGCTTCCTGCTGGCCAACGTGAGCGACTTCGACCCCGCCACCGACGCCGTACCCGTCGACCAGATGCTGGAGATCGACCGTTACGCCCTGGCCCGCGCGGCACAGCTCCAGGCCGAGGTGCTCGCCCACTTCGAGGTCTACGAGTTCCATCCGGTGGTGTCCAAGCTGCAGGTCTACTGTTCGGAAGACCTGGGCGCGTTCTATCTTGACGTGCTCAAGGACCGGCTCTACACCACCGCACCCAAGAGCCTGGCGCGCCGCAGCGCACAGACCGCGCTGCACCAGATCACCCACGCCATGCTGCGCTGGATGGCGCCATTCCTGAGCTTCACGGCCGAGGAGGCCTGGCCCGTGCTGGCGGGAGCACAAAACCAGGGTTCGATCTTCTTCGAGACCTTTGCGAGCCTGGCCCCAGTCGATGCAGCCCTTGTCAGTCGCTGGGAGCGTGTGTGCGAACTGCGCAATGCGGTGAACAAGGAGATCGAAACCGTTCGTGAGGCGGGCCAGGTGGGCTCGTCATTGCAAGCCACGGTGCGTATCACCGTGCCCGCCGTCGACCATGCCTTGTTGTCCTCACTGGGCGATGATCTCAAGTTCGTGTTCATCGTTTCCACAGTGAGCTTGCTTCAAGGCGATGCGCTGGCTATTGAAGTGGTACCAGCAACCGCCACCAAGTGCGAACGCTGCTGGCACTATGCCGACGATGTCGGCAGCCACGCCGAGCACCCCACGATCTGCGGCCGCTGCGTGAGCAACCTGGCCGAAGCAGCAGGCACGGGAACGGGCGAATTGCGCAAGGTCGCCTGATGGACAACGCCCGCGCTCCCATCTGGCCCTGGCTGGGTCTGGCGGCAGTCATCGTGCTGTTGGACCAATTGACGAAGGTGCTCATCCTGCTCAACTACGAGTGGGGTGACAGCACCTATGTGACCAGCTTTTTCAACATCGTCCGTGTGCACAACACCGGTGCGGCTTTTTCCTTCCTGGCTTCGGCTGGCGGGTGGCAGCGCTGGTTCTTCACCGGCATCGGCGTGGTGGCGACGGTGTTCATCATCTGGATGCTGCGTGCCCACCGAGGGCAGCGGCTGTTTTCTTTTGCACTGGCCTGCATTCTGGGCGGCGCCATCGGGAACAACCTCATCGACCGGCCGCTGCACGGCTACGTGGTGGATTTTTTCGATTTCCACTTTGCGTTCCTCTCGGGACTCTTCCACGGTGGACATTTTCCGGCTTTCAACATCGCCGACGCGGGCATCACCATCGGTGCCATCTGCCTGATCCTCGACGAAATCTTGCGCATTCGGCGCAGTCGGTGACCAGGCCTCCCTGGCGCGATGTGATCGCGCCAGTGTCAAGGACGCGCAATTCGCGGGCTGCGGCGTGCGCAGCACCTCCCTGGCCGCCCTGATCGCCGCATCGTTTCTGGGCTCGGAGCGAGCGTTTTCCCAAGGGCTGTGCTAACCTGAACGACGATTCGAGACCTTCCCAGGAGACTGCCATGCCCGGACTGCTGCCCCACATCGACCCCGATGGTCTGTACGAGTTTTCGGTGGTCTACACCGACCGCGCGTTGAACCATATGTCCAAGCGCTTCCAGGGCGTGATGACCGACATATCGGCGATGCTCAAGCGCGTGTACGGGGCGCACTCGGCGGTTCTGGTGCCTGGCAGTGGCACCTTCGGCATGGAATCCGTCGCGAGGCAATTTGCTCACGGCAAGCACGTGCTGGTCATTCGCAATGGGTGGTTCAGCTTTCGCTGGACCCAGATCTTCGACATGGGCAGCATTCCTGCCAGCCACACCGTGATGAAGGCACGCC
>JAABRN010000335.1 GCA_011390855.1 Hydrogenophaga sp.
CTGCCCTGGTGTTTGCTCCGCACGTGGAGACCTCCGCCGGCATGATGCTGCCAGACGACTACCTGCGCGCGGTGGCCGACGCGGTGCATGCGGTGGGCGGCCTGTTTGTGCTGGATTGCATTGCTTCTGGAGCCATTTGGGTGGACATGCAGGCCACGGGCGTGGACATTCTGATCTCGGCGCCACAAAAGGGCTGGAGCAGTTCGCCCTGCTGCGCCATGGTGATGCTCAGCGAGCGTGCGCGCACCGCCATCGATCAGACACAGAGCACCACATTTGCCATGGACCTTCGCAAATGGCTGCAGATCATGGAGACCTACGAAGGCGGTGGTCATGCCTACCACAGCACCTTGCCCACCGACGCCCTGCTGCGACTGCGCGACACCATGAATGAAACCGAGACCTACGGTTAC
>JAABRN010000349.1 GCA_011390855.1 Hydrogenophaga sp.
CTCTGCGCCCCATTGCTTGGCGATCTCGGCGGTGCCATCGGTGGAGCCCGAATCGATCACGCAGATCTGGTCCGTGAACGTCCGGATGGATCGGATGGCCCGTTCAATGTGGCGGGACTCGTTGTAAGTCAGGATGATCGCGGTGATGCTCATCGGGATCCCCTCATGCGTGGAACGTGGCGATTTCTGCCGCGTGCCTTCTCGGCGAGAAAGCCACCCTGGTTTCGGGTGCGATGGGCTCACCGAACGCGATCATCATGATGAGTCGTTCGCCTGCGGGGATGCCGCCAGCGCGGCGGATCGCTGATTCGGTCTTGTGGTCAATGGCCAGGTTGAGTGGGCAGGCTCCCCAACCCATCGATCTGCACGCAAACATCAGGCACATGGCAAACAGCGCGCCGTCGACATAGGCCTGATTGCGTTGCCCGGGCCCTCCCCAGGCGCATATGTCCGAGCTCACCACGAAAAGATTGCCGACCGATTCTGCAAAACCTCGTGATCCGCCCTGCAACGCGAGCAACTCCTTGATGCGGACGGGTTCCTGATAGGCATGAACCCGGGACGACTGGCGGTTGCACTGCGAGGGCGCCAGCTGCGCGAGCGAGATGGCTTCCAGGATCTGGTCGTGGGGCAGTTGCGTGGGCCGGAGCGTGCGGATGCTCGACCGGCTGGCCATCAGGTGCCCCAGGGTACCGGGTGGCTGGCCATTGAACGAGTAGTCCCGTGTGCCACCTTTCCAGGGTTTGGGCAGTCTGGCTTCCCAGGCCTTCAAGTAGCCGGAGATCTCGTCGAGCAGGGGGTCGGACAAGCCTGCCGTTGCATGGAGGTTCACATAGGCTTCCAGGGCGCCGAGGGACATGTGTGCCGGCAGTGGTGAGTGCCCGATGTCGTAGCGTGAAAGCGCCTTCATGACGAAGCGGATCTTCTCCTTGCCAAAGAGCAGCTTTGGATCGTGCAGTGACAGGCCCTTCTCGATCGTGTGGGCTTCAATGATGATTTTGTAGAACGCGCGCTTGGACTTGTCCACAAAGGGCGAATACGAGTTGAACCGCAGGAACAGCACGGCGTCGCGCATGGCCTCGCTGAAGATCCCGGCCACCTTGGCGAATTTGTCAAACATGAGGCTCCCTCAGCTCACGACTTTTGATTCGTCGACAAGGGTTCCCGGCACAGATGGACCAGGCAGGCATGTCCTTGAGCACCACGGAGCGCGCACCAATGACGGCGCCTTCCCTGATCACCACGTTCGGATGGATGAAACTCTCGGCCGCGATCCACACGTGGTCCTGAATCACGATGGGCCCGGTGGTCAAGGGTCGGGACAACGAACGGACGTCGTGGGATCCGGCACACAGGAAAGATCGCTGGCTGACGGCAACTTTCGAACCGATGGTGATGCGGCTCATGCTGTAGCAGTCCACGCCATCGCCGAGCGCTGAGAACTCGCCCAGGATCAGATTCCAGGGCGCCCAGACGCGGCATGAAGGCGCGATCCGGCAACCGGCGCCTACCTCGGCTCCGAACCAGCGCAACAATTGGCGCCGCCACCCATGCAATGTCCAGCGGGGGGTGGGCCGGAAGGCCAGCAGCCAGACCACTTCCCATGCGAATCGCCGCAGCTTGGCCGCGACGGTGAAGTCGTTGCGGTACCGCAATGAACGGAAGTTGCTCATTGCATCTCCCATGGAATCACTCGCGGCATCGTTGATGGCATCGCTCATGAGGTCACCGCCTTCAGTTGTGAGGTCAGAAACGCGTCACCGGACTGCCGCAGGTCCGCCAGTCGCTTGTCCACGCCGGCCCAATCGATCTCGTTGGCCATCAGTGTTCTGACGTTCTGCTCCGAGAATGATGGCGCGAACCGGCCTTCCAGATGGACCGCCCGCAGCAGGTTGATGGCGCGGGCGTTGGCGGAGGCTTTTTCGCCTGTCAGGCCGGCCACGATGAAAGGTTTCCTGAATAGCAGAGCGAACACGGTGCCGTGGAAAGAGTTGGTCACCACAAAGCGTGCGTTTTTCACCAGGGACACCCACTCGCCGGGATCGGGATAGACCGTGTTGCCGATCTCGACCCATCGACGGTGGGGGTTGTGCGGCGAGAGGATGGGGCAGTTCAGCTGTTTCGAGACCAGATCGGCGGTGTGCCGGATGTTGTCTGGCGAGCGCAGCCCATAGCAGAAGATGTAGGGCTCCGCGTGCGCCGGCTCAGTCCGATCGGTCAACTCCGAGTAGTCGCTGTGCAACAAGGTCGGGTCGGGCACATTGGCCGGCTTTCGCCCGGTGGCCCGTTCCACGAGCGTGACTCCGGAGGCCTCTCGCACCGAAATGGCGTCGAAGTGGCGCAGCAAGCGTGGCAGCTGCGCGGCTTCTGAGGAAGAAACCCGGTCTCTGCCGAAGCTGGCGGCGTAGGAAATTTTTCTGGCCGTGAAAGATTGCGCGAAATCCAGAAAGTAGTTCGGATCAAAACCGAAATGCTGGGAAGGGCTCCAGATCTGATCACTGCCCGCCACGATCAGGTCGAACGCCTGCGCTGCGGCAAGCGATGCATCGTTGTCGGTCGGTGCGGCACCGCTGGGGATGTCCAGGAAGTGCTCCCTGAAGCGGACGAACTTCTCTTTCTGTCCCTGGTGGCCAAAGTGCTGTTGGATGAAAGAAGACACCGCCAGATAAGCGACCTTCAGATTGGCCTTGAGTCTGGCGGGCGACGTGGGCGCGCTGAGCCGTCCACCGTGCTCGATGTGCGCTGGCCGGTAGTCGATGAAGCTGGCGTGATGACCTTGCTCCATCAACCAGCGACGCAAGGCATAGGCTTGCAGCGCGGCACCGTAGTTGTCGCTGAAATGGAAAGTGAGAATGCCGACGTTCATCTCTTTAGCTTTCTGGAGATGGTTTGGCACCGGTGGCCCTTGTCAGGTGCCTGCGACGGAGGGGTGTGATCATGGATGTCATCTGTTGGTTGTTGGGGATGCGCCCGCCCATGAGGAGCGACAACCCTGCGGGGGTCACCCAGCGGATGGTCCCGACTGCAAGAACGCAAACCACCAGCGCCAGGAGGGGCGAGAGGGCAAAGTAGCCCAGAAGAATGGGGGTGACGTCGTCGTAGCCCATGCGGCCGATGGCCATCCACCACAGACCAGCCGCCATGCCGTGGGCGCAAAAAATGAAAAATGCGATCGGCTCGAATGGCAGGAGGAACGCGCCGACTCGGTTGTGCAGAAGCTTCGAAGCGACCGACCAGAAGACCACACAGCCTGCCGCCCTGAGTGCAATGTCGATGGCGGCGTGCGTCACGCTTGGTCGATCGGATACATCCCATCCCAGTGGCATGTAGAAGGGCATAGCCGACAACAACACCATGGCCATTCCAGCGGCCCACACGGCTTTGTGAGGCATGGCCTGGGTGGGAATCGGAACCTTGCGAACCAGTAGCAGACAGCCCGCGAAGTAGAAGAGGGGAATGGCGCTGTTGATGAACAGCACACTGTCGATGTTCAGCAAGGCGTTGAGCAGCAAGGCGGCCGCTGCGGTGCCGGGCATCTTGCGCGCCAGGAACATGAGCGCGGGTGAGATCAGAAAGCAGACGAAGGCGTCCCGCAAAAAGTAGAGGGGCATCATGGCCGGGTGCGCTGTGATGGCCAGCACGGCGTTCGGCCATTCATGGAGCGCGGGCAAGGTCGTGAGGCCAGACTCAAAGTACGCCTTGGCGATGTAGATCAGGTTCCACAGCACCAGCGGCACGATCAGGGAGCCCCATTTGTTGCTGAGCTCTTCCATGTAGGGCCGAGCAATGAGCGTTCGGGCGAGCAGGTAACCCGAGATCAGGCTGAGCAGTGGCACGCTGGTGTGGCCCAGCAACTGCCGCAGGTAGTGGATCAGGCCCATTGATGAAAACAAGGACTCCGGCACACCGGCCTGGTAGGGCTGGGCGTGGGCATACACCAGCATCAGGATGCACAGAATCCTTGCCAGGCGCATGGTGTCCGAGACCGTGGGGTTCATGGCTGTTGCTCCCGTTGATGAGGAGCGCCGTCGATGGGTGCCTTGGATCGTCTTGTTGCCGTGCACGGAGCCAGCAGTCGCATCGCGTGCAGCTGAAAGCGCGCGGCCACCGCCGGGCCGCCCAGGCGGGTGGCCTCTGCGCTCGCCAGCGCCGCCCGATCCCAGTGGAAGTCCTGGCAGACATCGTTCAGGCGCTCGAGCAGTTCGCGGGCATTGCCGGCCTCGAACACATAGCCATTGCGTCCGTTCTCGATCACATCGCTGGCCCCGCAGCGGTCGCTGCAGATCACCGGCGTGCCCACTATCAGGGCTTCGTTGACCACCGCGCCCCAGCCGTCAAAGCGGCTGGGCAGCACGAGCACGTCGGCAGCGGCCATGGCCGCGACGATCCCGGCGTTGGGCATGCCCGAAGAAAAGCTCACCCGCTCGGCGATACCGAGCTGACGGGCGAGCTGCTGGAGCTTTTTCTCTTCGTCGCCTTTGCCGATGATGCGCAGGCGGGCCGTTGGCAGGTCGAGCTGGCTGAATGCCTGCAACAGCAGGTCGACCCGCTTGCGGGTGATCAACTGGCCCACATAGAGGATTTCCTTGTGGTTGCGCTGCACCGGTAGGTGCTGCACAGTCGTGCTGTCCACCACGTGCATGAAGGGCACGATCTGCGCCAGGGGGTAGCCGCAGGCCGAGAAAAACCGGGCGCCGCCGTAGCGGCCTGAATAGCCGATGCAGAACACCCCCTTCAGATGGCGGCGGTAGCGCAGTGCGTCCCAGGTGTAGACCAGCCAGCGGGGCAGCAACTGGGCGCCTGGTTCGTAGCGGTTTTCCGTCATCAGGAAGCGGTGCACCGGGGCGCCCAGGCTGGCCTTGAAGGCGGTCAGCGGCAGCGCGAAACCCCGCAGGCCGAAAAATACCTGCACCGACCCGGGCAGACGGGCCAGTTCGACGGTACTTGCAGGGGAGGGTCCCACGTGGACCACAACCTTGCCGGTGTCGGGTATCGGATAGCCGCGTTCACGGTAGTACGCCGGCAGGTCCTCCGTCACACACCAGTGCACCGTGTTGCCGGGCATTGCCGCCAGGGCGCGTATGTACGCGGCCTGGTGAAACATCAAGTAGGAATGCCAGAAGACGTAGGTCATGGTGGCGAGATGGCGTTGTGGCCCATGGCGGGGTGTGGCGAGCGCAGACCGCGCGAGGGCGACGCTGGAGCCCAGGCAGAAGGGACCCTGGAAGGACTCAGGTTGAGACGCACCAGCAACAACAGGACCCACAGCGAATAGGGGTTGCCCACCGCAACGAGGTACCGGTTGAAAATCGACTGCATCAGGACGAACACCAGCATCAATCCACTGACCAGGAGGGCAGGGTTCATCACGCCCTTCTCGAAGCTGCGGCCGATGGTGCGCCATGCGGTGATCACAAATGCCAAGGTGATCAGCAAGCCAAACACCACGCCATGTTCGAGTGCGAGGTTGATGTAGGAGCTCTCCACCGGAAAGCCGATCACCTCGGGACCGGCGGCACGAACGCCCCTGCCGGTGAAGAGCAACACAGGGTCCGAGAACACCAGTTCCACACCGTCTCGCCAGATGTCCTCCCGGCCCGTGGCGCCCGAATCCGTGCCGCGGGTGGGCGAGTCCAGGTCCAGAATGACGGTCAGGTAGTCGGCGATGGCCGCAGCCTTGAAAACACCGACGGCCATGAGTGTGATGGACGACAGGATCAAGGCGATCTGGGCCCGACGGGAGCCGCGCCAAGCAATGAGGAGCACGGCCACAGCCCCCGTCAGTGCGAGGGCGAGCAGACTGGCCCGCGAGGATGCGGCGAGCACCATGCTCAGACACAGCGCGGACAGCAGGAGAGCAAACAGTTTCTGGTGAAGGCGAGGGGAGGCCAGAAAGTGCTGGAAGAACAGCAGGCTGCCGCCGCCATAAACGAGGCCGCAGAGGTTGGGGTGCATACCCAGCGGAGCGAAGCGCACCAGCCCAACGCTTCGTTCGACGGTACCCACCACCGACGTCAAGTACTCAGTGGGCTGGACCACCAGGACGGTGCCGATCAGCGCGATGTAGGCCAGTCGAAAAACAACGTCGATTCGGGCAACCCATTGCTGCCGCGCCAAAACGCCAGCAGAGGCCAGCACCAGCAGGAACATGGCACCGAACTGGGTGGAAAGTGCGTTGCCCCGGGCGAAAGACACCACCATGGCAAACATGAACGCGCTGCCCAGGATGTACTCGGCGGTGCACAGCTCAATGCGGCGTGTGCCACCCGCCATCAAGGCAAAAAAGCCAGCACCCAGAAACAGTCCGATCGCCCCCAGTTGGATGGCCTGGAAAAGCGAGCCACCCACATACCAACCACCCACATAGATGGCCAGGCCAAGCATGCATTGCGAGATGAACCGGATGGGCGGGTTCATGGCGCAGGCGCTCGCTTGAACGCGGCGTGAAGGGTTGACATGGCGGCTGGCCATTCGGTCGATGCCGTGATGTGTCTGACCTGTTCGAGCGTGGTGGTCAGGCGTTGCGGCTGGTTGGTTGAGATGAGCACCCGGCTCTCGAACCGGTCCAGGACATAGGCCAGTGCCAGCGATCCGGTCGCGCTGACCGGGTCCGTGCCCGCCGGGAGCAGGCTGGCCAGATGAGATCTCAGGATCTGGTCACGTGCCATCGCGGACCCGATGGCTGGCGCGATGAAACGCAAGGCGCCGTGCAGAACGTCGCATGGGGCCACAGGCGTCCATTCGGCTCCCGGGGCCGGACAGCGGTACTGGCGCACGGAACCGAAGCGAACAAGCTGGCTCATCGGTTCGCCTGTGGAGCTGCCATAGGTGCCCAACTGTCCGCTGGCGACATAGCGCTCCAGCAGTGCCTGCAAAGGAGCCAACTGGTCATGTGGCTGTGCCTCGTGCAGCAGCAGGCAGTCCACCCGCTCGCGTTGCAGCTGAAGCAGGCTGGCTTCGAAGGAGGTGGCAATGAACTGGAACCCAAAGTTGCCGGCGGGTGCCCGCAGTGCCATACCCTTGAGGACCGCGTGTCGCAGCCCGGGAATCCAGCGGGCCAGGGGCTTGACAATGGCCCTGGCCGTCTGTTTGAGGCCGGGTGATGCGGGGCGGGCCAGCCCTGCCTTGGTAGCGACGATCACATTTTCCTGCCGGCCTTTGAGTGCCTCGCCGAGCACAGACTCGGACGCGCCCAACCCATACGGTGGAGCGGTGTCGAAATATCGGATGCCCTGGTCCAGCGCGGTGTGCACAAGACGCAAAGATGTGGCCTTGTCTGCGCCACCGTTGAGGCGACCGCAGCCAAAGCCCAGCCGGCTGGCCAGCAGATGCGTGGCGGGCCTGTTCACGAAGCGCCCTCTTTGCAGAGCTTGTCGGCCAGGCGGGCTGTGAGTGCCATGGCGGTGAAGGTGGGGTTGGCGTAGCTGGAGGTGCGGAACACGGCGGCACCCGCCAGGTACAGGTTGGTGGTGCCGAACACACGCAGCTCGTTGTCGACCACGCCGTCGTGCGGGTGGTGGCCCATGCGTGCACCGCCGCACTGGTGGTAGGTGTCCGTGGCGTGCTCGAGCACGCCGGCATCTTCGGCATCGAGCAGCGCGTCGATCTCCACCCGGGCCAGTCCGGCAGTCAGCAGGCTTTGACCGATGCGGCGCACAAAGGCGGCCATGGCGCGCACTTCAGGTGCACCACCAATGCGCCAGTCCAGAGCGGCCAGAGGGATGCCGAAGCGGTCTCTGCGTTGAGGGTCGAGCGTGATGCGGCTGTCGCTGCGAGGCAATTGCTCCGCGTGCATGACGAGCCAGACACCCCGGTCGGCCGGGTTGTAGATGCGGTGATGCCGCAGGTACTGGACGATCATCGGGATCCATGCACTGCCCATGCCCCGGATGTGTCTCAGCATGTCACCCACTCCCTGGTGCGGCAGCCCGCCTCGCAGCAGCGACTTGACCAGCACTTTCAGGTGCTGCAGGTGTTCGGAGATGTTGGATTCAAACGCGAAGTAGCCGGTGACGTTGAGCGACGGGTTGGTGCCGGAAATACCCCCTCCTGCGTTCAGCCGCAGCTTGGGCTGGTACTTGTGGCCGCCCAGCACGATGTTCTGGAACGTGCGCAGGAAGCGGGGCTTGTCCAGCAGGTGCACCCGTCCACCCCGCATTTCGAGATGATCCTGGAAGCCGGCGCCCACCCATGGGTTTTCTGCCCAGGGCACCTGGGGCTGTTCTGCAGCGCTGGCCAGCAGCAGGCGGGCGATTTCGATGGTGCCGTTGGCCAGGACGAAGCGCTTACCGCAGATGGCAGTCGATGTGCCGTCTGGCCGTGCCACCCGGACCGAGGAGATGCGCTGGCCGTCGGGCGCCAGGTCAAGGCCCGTGACGTGGGCGTGCAGCAAGACGGTGAGCTTGGGTGTGTTGTGCAGACGGTCATGGAAGTACCGTGCCAAGGCGGGCTCCTTGAGCCAGCGTGTGAGGAACAGGGTGAAGCCGGGAATGTCGGGGTAGTGGTCGCCAAAGACCTTGCGCGCCTGAGGCGTGTTTTCTTCCAGCGCATCGGCCAGGCGCAGCTCTTTGGCCACGGCCTCGTACCAGGGCAGCAAGTCCTGGTAAGTGATCGGCCAGGGGGCATCGGATACGCCCGCGCGGGCTTCGAAGTCGGAGGGCACAAACTGGGTGAGCTGGCCGCCCCAGAGGTTGGATGTGCCACCCAGTGCGCGACCCCTGGCCACGGAAATGCCGACGTGGGCACGGCCAGTGACGGAGGCTTCGTTCAGTGCCTGTGCTGGTGCTTCGAAGCTGCCGCCACCGGTTTCGAGCACCAGTACGTGCTGGCCCTTGCGGGCCAGCAGCACGGCCAGCAACAGGGCCACCGTGCCACCGCCAACGATGACGATGTCGTGCAGGGTGTCGGGTGGCGGGCTGTGATTCAGGTCAACGATCATGGCGCTGTCTTCTTTGTGCGCAGGCGGTGCACGGCACGCGTGGCGGTGAACCACACCAGGGCCTCGCCCAGCAACATGGCGCCCACCACGCCGGTCAGGCCGGCAGTGCGCCAGACCAGCCACGCCACCACGAGCGAGACCACGGCGGCCAGCAGGCTCTGCCAGGCCAGACCGGCATGCCGGTTGATGGACATGAGCACGACGCGCGGGACCTGTGTGGCCGAACACACGGCCGCGTATACAAGAAACAGCACCATGCTGGTAGCGGTGAACGGAATCTGGCCGTGGGTCCAGATGTCCAGCAGGTACGGAGCGGCCCCGTACACCAGCAGCGCGCCCGTGGCAGCGATGAGCAGGCCCAGGCGGTTGGCTCTGCGGTAGAGCTGCCAGAAAGCGCCGTCGTCCTGCTGCCCCTTGAGGGCCGTGAGCTCTGGCCAGAGCGGGTTGCTCAATGCGCTGGTGACCTGCACCACGATCCGTGCGACGGTGCGGTACGTGTTGAACACGACGGTGGCGGCAGGGCCCAGGGTGGCCGCCACCAGCAAGGTGAAACCTTGAAGGCTCAGCGCGTTGGTCAGCGAGAGTGAGAGGAACAGTGCGCCCGGTGCTGCGGCCTGCCTGATGTGCGCCAGGCTGGCCCGCCGCACACCCCATCGCAGGAAGTCGGTGCGCCGCTGGCTCAGCCACACGCAGAGCAGCGTGTAGCCCAGACGGGCCACCAGCGCTGAGCTGGCGACCCCGATGAAGCTCTGGGTGAGCACGAGTCCGATCGCGCCACCGGCCCATTCGACCAGACGACCGGTGGTGACCAGATAGGTGCCCGCAGCGTAGCCACCGGTGGCCTTGTAGATCACTTCGGCCAGGCTGCAGAACAGGCCGAACACCACGCTGAAGGACAGCAGCATGAGCACCGATTTCCACTGCGGCGCTGCCAGCGCGGTGGAGGGCAGCAGCAGCAGGGTGACGCCGACGACGAGCAAGATCAGCAGCGAGACGGACGTCAGAAAGGCCACAGCGCTCTGAAACACCTCGGCAGCACGCGCCTTCTCGCCTTGGGTGATCAGACCGATCATCTGGTTGCTCGAGGCGGTGGAGATGCCGGCGTCAGCCAGGGATAGGTAGAAGGGCAGTGCCGT
>JAABRN010000336.1 GCA_011390855.1 Hydrogenophaga sp.
TGGCCGAACTGGCGATACCACTCATGTTGTGGTGTTCGGCAAGCCAGTAACGCTTGAATCCCAGCGCTTCTGCATGCTGCGCGGTGCGCAGGGCGATCGCCAGCGCATCCGCCACCGTGCCGCCCTCGCGCACGGCGACGAGGTCAAGCATGGAGAGCGGGATGGAGGACAGAGGGGTCATCGGTTGCGGCTTTCAGACATCACATGGAGGCTTCCAGCATGCCACGGTACTCATCGACCGTTGCAATACGGGGATTTGTCTTGTGGCAGTGGTCGGCCAGCGCGCCCGTGATCACCTTGTCAAACAGGTCTGGCGTCACACCCATGGTGGCCAGTCCGGTGGGCAATCCCAGGCGGGCGTTCATGTCCTTGATCGCCTCAGGAATGTCGCTGCCGCTTTGCAGGCCCATGGCGTGGGCCATGCGCTGCAGACGCTGTTCCTTCTGCATTGACTCGGCCTCGGCATTGAAACGAATCACTGCCGGCAGAAACATCGCGTTGAGCGTGCCGTGGTGAAGCCGGGGGTCTGCTCCACCCAGGCTGTGGCTCAGCGAATGCACGCAGCCCAGGCCCTTCTGGAAGGCCATCGCGCCCTGCATGGACGCGCTCATCATGTTCAGCCGCGCTTCACGGTCCTGTCCGTCTTTGGTGGCACGTTCAATGTGCGCCCAGCCACGCCGCAGGCCGTCCAGGCCAATGCCGTCTGCGGGCGGGTTGAAGGCCGGCGCCATGAAGGTTTCCATGCAGTGGGCGATGGCGTCCATGCCGGTGGCGGCGGTCAACATGGGGGGCAGGCCCAGGGTGAGTTCGGGGTCGAGCAGGGCGGTTTTGGGCACCAGGTGCCAGCTGTGGAAACCCAGCTTGCGCCCGTCGTCCACGATCACGATGGCGCCGCGCGCCACCTCGCTGCCGGTACCAGCCGTGGTGGGCACCGCAATCAGCGGCGGCACCCGGTCGGTGATGCGGGGCGATCCGCCTTCGATCGTGGCGTAGTGCTTCAGAGGCCCTTCATGCGCGGTGGCGATGGCCAGCCCCTTGGCGCAATCGATCGAGCTGCCGCCGCCGAGCGCGATGAGGCCGTCGCAGTTTTCACGCCGGTAGACCTCGACTGCGGCACGCACGGCGGCCTCGGTGGGGTTGGACGGTGTCTGGTCAAAGACCGCCACCCGCAAACCAGGCAGCGCGGCCACGGCCTTGTCCAGCAGCCCGGCGGCCTTGACGCCGGCATCTGTCACGATCAAGGGCCGTGTGATGCCCACACGTTCGCATTCGGCCTTCAGCTGGGCCAGGGCGCCGAAGTCGATGAGGATATTGGTCACGTACAGGATCTGGGACATGGTTGTCTCGCGTTATGGTGTGGGATCAGCGGAAAACTATAAGCCGCCTTGGCCTTTGCATCCAAACTGAACGCGGCGCATCCGGTCTCGCAAAAGACACCTCCAGACCCCCATGTCCAAACACCCCAACCCCAGAACCCTCCTCACCGCCGCATCCCGAGGCATGCTGGATCGCATTGCGCGGGCGGGTCATCCTCCCATGCATGCACTTTCACCTGCACAGGCCAAGCAGGCATATGCGGCGGGTGCGGGTGTGCTGGATTTGGCGCCGCACAAGCTCGCGCGGGTGGAGGAACTGCAGATCCCGGCGCGCGACGGCCACCTGTTACCCGCGCGCTTGTATGCGCCAGCGTCAGAAACCCCCTTGCCGGTGCTGCTGTACTTTCATGGCGGCGGGTTCACGGTGGGCAGCGTGGCCACACACGAGCCGCTTTGCCGGCACCTCGCCCACCTGGCCGAATGCGCGGTGGTTTCGGTGGACTACCGCCTGGCACCTGAATGGAAATTTCCGACCGCAGTGAACGATGCCTGGGACAGCCTCGCGTGGTTGCGTGAGCATGCGCAGGAATTGCGCCTCGATCGTGCCCGCATCGCCATTGGCGGCGACAGTGCAGGAGGCACGCTGGCGACGGTGACAGCCATCTCTGCGCGCGACGCTGGTTGGCCGCTGGCATTGCAGCTGCTTTTTTATCCGGGTTGCGCAGGCCACCAGAACACGCCTTCACACCACACATTCGCCAAGGGCTTCCTGCTGGAGGAACCCCACATCAGCTATTTCTTTGACCACTACCTTAACGAGCCCGTGGAACGCAACGACTGGCGTTTTGCGCCGCTTGACGGAGTGGACGCCAGCGGCGAGGTCCGCGATCTGGAGGGCGTGGCGCCGATGTGGATCGGTCTGGCAGAGTGCGATCCGCTGGTTGACGAAGGCGTGATGTACGCGGACCGCATGCGAATGGCGGGCGTTCCTGTCGACCTGGAAATCTACGCAGGCATGGTCCACGGCTTCATTCAGTTTGCACGGGCCCTGCCGCAGGCTTTGACGGCGCACAACGATGCGGCCCGTTCACTGCGCCATGCGTGGCACGGCTGAATCCACAGCGCACCAGAGCACGCCATCAAGGTGGCAAAGTGACGCCCTCGGTCTGGCCATGCCGGGTGCGGCGGTCGTACTCGACTTCTTCGCGAATGGCCTCGCCAAGGATGTGACGCCCGATGCCGTTGGCCGTCGACTCCAGCAGGGTGCAGGTGGCTTGTGGGGGCAAAGCCAGGATCTCGCGGTCGATCCGATGGGCAGCATCCAGGGCAAACTGGTAGTGACCCATCTCGTGGCGCCGCAGCGCGTTCAGGTACCGGTCGAACGTCTGGCGAACATCGTCAGGAGCCCCCTGGAGCACGGGCAAGGTGATGACCCCGGTGACCCGGATTTGTGTCTTGTACATCGCGCAACGGCCGTCCGGGGTGTTGTTCCACCACATTTGCCAATTGACGTTCCAGCGCGTGAAGCCATGAAAAGTCTTGCCGCCATGGCGAATGGGAGAGACGCTGCTGATCGCCTTGCGCAGAGACATGTCGGCGCGGTAGGGCACGGTGTAGGTCTTCACCTCAAGCAACTGCAGCACTTCTGCGGCAACCGGCGCAGCAGCAAACAACGGGAAAAGC
>JAABRN010000337.1 GCA_011390855.1 Hydrogenophaga sp.
CCCTGCTGACCCAGGCCGGGTCCCGGGTGGGGGCGCTTCGGGTGCGCGCTCCCGGTGGGTGCGGCGGAAGAGAGGTGAGTGTGCTCATGCCGGTGCAGCTTCCTTCTTCAGCGGCAATGCATGACAGCTGGCGCCGAAGGCTGCGGCGGCGTGTCCTGAAGGGCCTGTGGTACCGCAGCCTCGCCGCGCAGTTCGTGCTCGAACTGGTCGTAGAGTTGCGTAAGCAGGGCGCGCGTCACCTGCGCAGCGGGCAGATCGAAGGCCAGTACCCCATCGCGCAGACCAATGATGCGCGGGAAATGCTCCAGCGCCACGTTCACCTGGTGCAGCGTCGCCACCAGCGTCACCTTGCGCTCCTTCGCGCTGTTCACCAGCGTGGTGATGGCCTGGGTGGACCGCGCAGGGTCCAGCGCCGACAACGGCTCGTCGATCAGCCAGAGCTTGGCCGGCGAAAGCAGCGCGCGCGCCAGGCCTACACGTTGGCGCTCGCCGCCCGAAAGACGGTCCACCCGCTCGAACAGCTTTTCCGACAGGTCGAAGCGGTCGAGCGCATCGAATGCGCCAGGAATGTCGTTGGGGTAGAACAGCGAACGCACACTGGAAAGCAGGCCCATTTGCGGCAGACGCCCGGCCAGCACCGAAGTCACCACCCGCTGCCGGGGTGGCAGCGGCGGCACTTGCGGCGCCAGGAAAAGACGCCCGCGCAAGCGCTGCAAGGCCCGGCGGCTCAGGCTCCAGGGCGTTTCACCGCCCAACTGGAAAGCGCCACCCTGTGGCGGCAGGGCACAGGCCAACACCTGCAGCAGCGTGGTCTTGCCCGCCCCGGAGGGCCCGATGATGGCCACCTGCTCGCCTTCGGCAATGTGCAGCGTCAGACCCTTGATGGCCGGAATACTGCCCGGTTTGGCAGCGGGGTGGCGCGCGACCACCCCCGCAAGGTCGATATTCAAACCCGACGCTCCGGCTTACAGCAGGCCAGCGCTCTTGCCTGCAGCCTCCAGGCCCTTGTAATTCTCGGGCTTGGTTTCAATGTAGCGGGTGGCGCGGTTCAGGCGCAGGATTTCTGCGTGCTCCGGGTTGGCCGGGTTCAGGGCCAGCAGGGCGGCCTTGATGCGCTCGCGCAGGTCGGCGGGCATGTCCTGGTGCACCGACCAGTTGTAGTTGAAGTAGGGCGGGGTCCGGTAGAACACGTCCACATCTTTGGTGTCGACCTTGTTCTCGGTCACGAACTTGTTCCAGACCGTGATGTCGAGTGCGGCGGCGTCGACCTTGCCGCTCACCACGGAAGCGATGGTCGCGTCGTGCGCACCGCTGTAGGCAATGCGGCGGAAATCTTTTTCAGGGGTGATGCCGGCTTCCAGCAGGAAGTTGCGCGGCATGAGGTGGCCCGAGGTGCTGCTCTGCGAGCCAAAGGAAATCTGTTTGCCCTTCATGTCCTGCAGGGACTTGATGCCGGAATTCACCTTGGAGATGAACACCGACTGGAACTTGGTGTCCTCTTCGCGCTGGGCAATGGGCACGATCTTGCCGCCCGAGCGGATATTGGCCTGAACGTGGGTGAAACCACCGAACCAGACCAGGTCTACTTTCTTGTTCACCAGCGCTTCCACGGCGGCGGGGTAGTCACTGACCGGGGTGAACTCCACCTTCATGCCGAGCGCTTTTTCCAGGTAGTTGGACAGCGGTGTGAACTTGCGGATTTGCTCCGTGGCCGCTTCTTCAGGAATGGTGGTGACACGCAGTACCTGCTGCGCCTGGGCGTGCGAATGGAAACCAAAGGCCACTACGGCGCAGGTCAGCAGCGCGCGCAGTGTCCGGGAAGGTGACATGCTGATCATAGAAGTCTCCTGGTGGGATGGTGCGGAAAAGGTAGGGCAAAGGAAAAACCCTGGCCGCCGCAGTTTGGCAGGGCAGGGTGCGCCCATTATGACGACGGTGGCTCGCGGCTGCTGACCTGGACAAAAAACCCTATGTCACTGGCCATCCCGGCTGCGCTGGCGGTGGCCCAGTGGCCCAGTGGCCCAGTGGCAGTAGCCCAGGGCGTCAGCGAAGTGCCCAGGCAGCAATGCTGGCGCGCACCGCCGCATCGTCTCCCAAAGGCGGCGCCACATCCACCAACACACCTGGGTGGCGCTGCCGGAAGGCCGCCACCATATCGGTCAGGTCGTGGTTGACATGCTTGCCTGCCGCCCAGAACAGCGGCATGACGCGTATGTGCCGAACGCCCTGGCCCGCCAGCCTGTCCAGTGCAGCGGGCAGTTCGGGCTGCATGAACTCCAGGAACGCGATCTCGCAAGGCCCGGGGCTTTGCTCGCGCACCAGCGCGCACACGGCGTCCAGCGGCGCCCGCCAGGCGGGGTCGCGGGAACCGTGGGCGAAGAGGAGAGTGGCAGTAGTGGGCGCAGACACGCTCAAAGCGAATCGATGAAGCTGCGCAGCTTGTCCGAGCGGCTCGGGTGCTTCAGCTTGCGCACCGCCTTGCTCTCGATCTGGCGGATGCGTTCGCGGGTCACGTCGAACTGTTTGCCCACTTCTTCCAGCGTGTGGTCGGTGCTCATCTCGATACCGAAACGCATGCGCAGCACCTTGGCTTCGCGCGGCGTGAGGGTGTCCAGAATGTCCTTCACCACATCGCGCAGGCCGGCCTGCATGGCCGCTTCCATGGGCGCGGTGTTGGCCGAATCCTCGATGAAATCGCCCAGGTGCGAATCGTCGTCATCACCGATGGGGGTTTCCATCGAGATCGGCTCTTTCGCGATCTTCATGATCTTGCGGATTTTGTCCTCGGGCATCTCCATCTTCTCGGCGAGGATGGACGCATCGGGCTCGAAGCCAAACTCCTGCAGGTGCTGGCGGCTGATGCGGTTCATCTTGTTGATGGTCTCGATCATGTGCACCGGAATACGGATGGTGCGCGCCTGGTCTGCAATGGAGCGGGTGATGGCCTGGCGGATCCACCAGGTGGCGTAGGTGGAAAATTTGTAGCCGCGGCGGTA
>JAABRN010000338.1 GCA_011390855.1 Hydrogenophaga sp.
ACCATCCACGCGGACAACATCCGGCTGATCACCAAGAGCGTGCGCCCGCTGCCCGACAAGTTCCACGGCGTGCACGCTCAGGAGATCAAGTACCGCCAGCGCTACGTCGACCTCATGACCGACGAATCGGCCCGCAAGCGTTTCGTGGCGCGCAGCCAGGCGCTCTCAAGCATCCGTGATTTCATGGTGAGCCATGGCTTCCTGGAAGTGGAGACGCCCATGCTGCATCCGATTCCGGGTGGTGCCAACGCCAAACCCTTTGAGACCCACCACAACGCCCTGGACCAGCAGATGTTCCTGCGCATCGCGCCAGAGCTCTACCTCAAGCGCCTGCTGGTGGGTGGCTTTGACCGGGTGTTCGAGATCAACCGCAATTTCCGCAACGAAGGCATCAGCGTCCGGCACAACCCGGAGTTCACGATGATGGAGTTCTATGCGGCCTACTGGAACTACCGCGATCTGATGGATTTCAACGAAGCATTGATCCGCCACGTGGTACGCCAGGTGCATGGTGATGCGCCCCTGACCTATCACGGTCAGCCGGTTGACGTGACCTCGCCATTTGAGCGGCTCACCATCCGGGAAGCGATTCAGAAATACACCGATGCTGGAGACCTGGTGGACGATGCAGCCTGGCTGCAGGAGCAGTTGAAGGCGTTGGGTCTGAGTGAACAGAAACACCAGCTTTCCGCCCGCAGCCTGCCCAGCCTGCAAGTGATGTATTTCGAGGAGAAGGTCGAATCCCAGCTCTGGAACCCGACCTTCATCATGGACCACCCCACGGAAATCTCGCCGCTGGCCCGCGCCAACGACGCCAATCCGGAGGTGACCGAGCGCTTCGAGCTCTACATCACCGGCCGGGAATTCGGCAATGCGTTTTCAGAGCTCAACGACGCCGAAGACCAGGCCGCCCGCTTTCAGGCTCAGGCCAGCGCCAAAGATGGCGGCGACGAAGAGGCCATGTTCTATGACGCCGACTACATTCGCGCGCTGGAATACGGCATGCCACCTGCCGGTGGTTGCGGCATCGGCATCGACCGCCTGATGATGCTGCTGACCGACAGCCCCAGCATCCGCGACGTGATCCTTTTCCCCGCGCTGCGTCGCGAGGCCTGAACTTGATTCTTTCCCAGGCTGGATCAACGCCAGAGCAGCGCCAACGCCAGCCCGATCAGGCTGGCCCCTGACAACATCCACCAACCGTTCCGGCTACGCCGCATCAGCGGAGAGCTGCCGTTGTAGTCGTACTGGAAGTGCTCAGAGACGATTCGCTCTGACGGGACGCCGAGCTCCATCAATGTGGTTTCCACTGCGTCCATCATGGGCTCGGGACCGCAGACCATGTGGCAGGCGGAAGGAGCCAGAGGGGCCACGCTCGGGTGCCTCAGAACCTGGGCCAGGCCGGCGGCATCGAGCCGACCACAAAGGCCTTGCCAAGCTGGTTCGGGCTCCTGCACCATCGGCACCAGCGCAAAGTCGGCCAACTGCGCCGCGCCTGAGAGTGCCACCACATCCACCATCTGGTCAACGTGCTTTTCGGCGTAAATCAGGCGGAATGGGCGCTTGTCGCGTCGCGCCACCGCGTCGGCCAGGAGGCCCACGAACGGCGCAATCCCAATGCCGCCAGCGTGCATCACGATGGCATTTGCGTCGATGGGTATCTCAAAACAGCCATGCGGGCTGTCGAGGTAGACCGTCTCGCCCAAGCTGCTGCGCGGTAGGGCACGGGTCATGTCGCCCACCTCTTTGATCAAGAACGACACCTTGCCCTGCGGGTTGGGCGCATTGCTGATGGAAAACGGATTGTCACGATGCGGCCAGCGGTGGCCCAGCTTGATCCATGCGAATTGCCCGGCCCGAAAGCGCGACGCAACCGGTGTGCGGGGCAACAACTCCAGCAGCCAGATACGCTCCGCGCAGCGCTGCAGCTTCTCAATGCGGTACGGGTGCGCGCCCTGCCAGAGCGGTCGAACCAGGTAAACCCATAGCCATGACAGCAACGACAGAGCCGCCAACAACCACCAGAAAGTGGCTACCGGAGCCAGCTGGGCATAGCGGCCCGAGACCAGGGTGTGGTGCAGCCCGAAGCCCAGCACTGCCAATGCCAGCGCGCTGTGTAGCAGTCGCCAGGCCTCGTACCGGATGGGGCTGCGCTTGCGCCACACCGCTGTGGCCACCAGCACCAACAGACAACCAAGGGCCAGCAAGCCAGTGGTCAGACCCCAGTCGCCTCCGCTGATTCGCAAGGCCCGAGCGGCTGAAATGTTTTCTGGCCCGGCAGGTGCACGCCACAGCGTGTAGAAGAAGGGGTGGAGCACCAGCAGCAGCACAAAGGTGCGTGCAAACCACTGGTGGGTTTGCATCAGCAGGTCGCTACCCAGCCACCCCGACAGGGGCTTGAAGCGACCCAGCAGGAAAAACGAGAGCAACACCCCGGCGAATCCGATCATGCCAAGGCCTGAAGCCCAGTCGTCCAGCCAGGGTCTGGGCTCAAGGCCCAGGGTGCGAGCAGCCAGTACGCTGAGCAGCACCGGCATCAGCAGCAAGGCGAGGTACAAGACTCCCCACAACGCTTTTTGCTTGGTCAACGGCATGTCTCCCCGGGAGAGTGAGCGGCCGGGACTTGGCCAACCCATTTCTTCATCTTGCAGCCCTCGCCGACGCAGGTCAATCCCGTCTGCACGAAACTTGATCTGGCGCAAAAAAACCCGGACAGACACAGGGTCT
>JAABRN010000339.1 GCA_011390855.1 Hydrogenophaga sp.
CCGTCGTCGTTGACCTTGAGCCAGCGCTCACTCACAATGCGGCGCGACCGGTCGTCCAGTTCGCTCATGGCCCGGGAAATGCCCTCGGTGGCCAAACGGTCGCGGTGGGCGGATTCCAGTACAGCCGTGGGCTCGTGCTGTGCGTCTGCCAGGTAGGCAATGGGGCCGAAGCTGTCTTCGCCGTCGTCACCTGGTGCCGGGTCGAGCACCACGTCACCGCCTGAAAGGCGCG
>JAABRN010000340.1 GCA_011390855.1 Hydrogenophaga sp.
CTACGCACCCTCCAACCCCGATCGACCGTTCTGTAGCGAGCGATGCAAACAACATGACTTTGGGGCATGGGCCAGCGAAAGCTTCAAGGTCGAAGACCACGACGTGCGCGATCCGTCAGAGTTTCCAGATCAGCATTGATGGGCTGAGCGCACTGACAAGGGCAGCGTGCGCGGCTGATCCGATCACGGGAAAAGCCGCCCTAGTCAGTGAGGACCCTCCCGTTCATGGCATGCCTTGTCTTGAGGAACGGCTCCCGCTTTGCTGCGATCCGGTGCGGATTCTTCAGCCAACCACTCAAGTACCGGGAGAGTGCCGGCGAGCACCGGCTTGCATTGCACAGGCAGCTTTTCCCAAGTGAAGCGCTGGCCCTCCCGCATCTGCAGGTCACCGGTCCACTCGTGCACTTTGCAAAAATGCAGCCGCACCAGCGCGTGCGGATAGTCCACCAATTGCTCTCGCCACAGAATCGCGCGACCAATCGTGATACCAATCTCTTCCTGTAGTTCTCTGCGCAGCGCCTCTTCCACAGACTCTCCCGCTTCCAGCTTTCCCCCGGGAAACTCCCAGTGGTCCGCATACACCTTGCCAGGAGGGCGCGTGGTCAACAACAGGTCGCCGTGAGGTGCGATCAGAATCCCCACCGCGACTTCCACCACAGACTCACCTTGGGGCCGATCACGGCTTCGTGCACCATCGACCATCAAGACGCCATTGCTCATCGAGGCCCCCAGACTTCAATTCGCAGGTGTGGCGTGTGACCCCGCGTAGTCACGCGCAAACTGGTAGGCCACCCGACCGCTTCGCGACCCCCGCTCCAACGCCCAGACCAGCGCCTGTGGTCTGGCGGCCTCGATATGGGGCTCAGATACCCCAAACGCATTCAACCACTGCGCAATGATCGAAAGGTATTCGTCCTGGCTAAAAGGATAGAAGCTGACCCACAGACCAAACCGCTCCGACAAGGAGATCTTCTCTTCGACGGCCTCGCCCGGATGCACTTCACCATCTGCCGTGTGCGTGTAAGACAGGTTCTCTTTGACGTACTCCGGCAACAGATGCCGCCTGTTGCTGGTTGCGTAAATCAGAACGTTTTGCCCGACTGCGGAGACAGACCCGTCCAGTATGGATTTGAGGGCTTTGTAGCCTGGGTCACCATCCTCGAAGCTGAGATCGTCACAGAAAACCACGAACCGTTCGGACCGGTCCGCCACCACATCGACAATGTCTGGCAGGTCCACCAGATCGGACTTGTCCACTTCGATCAGTCGCAACCCGTCCACTGCAAATTCTTGCAAACAGGCCTTCACCAGAGAAGATTTCCCGGTGCCGCGGGCACCCGTCAGCAGCACGTTGTTGGCCGGCAATCCCTGCACAAACTGCTGGGTGTTGCGCCGGATCTTGATCTTCTGGTCGTCAATTTCCTGCAAGTCGGACAGCCGTATCGCGCCAACCTGCCGCACAGGTTCCAGGACGCCATGCCCGTTTCCGCGCTTGCGGTACCGAAACGCAATGGAAGCTGTCCAGTCTGGCGCACCCAGTCGGGAAGGCAACACCGACTCGATTCTTTCCATCAGGCGCTCGGCGCGCGCCAGCAGACGTTCCAGACCATCACTCATGCGCCGATCTCCAAATCAAAAAACCTCGAATTGCTGCAGCCATGCCAAGATCATGAACGGTAGTCGGCGTTGATCGTCACGTAGTCGTGGCTGAAGTCACAGGTCCACACCGTTTCGGTGGCCTCTCCACGCCCCAGGCCGATGTGCACCAGAATCTCGGGCTCTTGCATCACACGCTGCCCATCCTCCTCACGATAGTCGGGGTGCCGCCCGCCCTGGGTGACCACGTGCACATCGCCGAGGCGGAGTTCGATCCCAGACACATCGAGGTCTTCAATGCCTGCGTACCCTACGGCAGCGAGGATGCGACCGAGGTTGGGGTCGCTCGCGAAGAATGCCGTCTTCACCAATGGTGAATGCGCCACAGCATAGGCTACTTGAAGGCACTCGGCCGTGTTCGCTCCGCCATCCACCCGCACTGCAATGAACTTCGTAGCGCCCTCACCATCACGAACAATCGCGTGCGCCAGCTTTCGAGCCACCGGTGCCAGGGAAGCCAGCAGCGCACAGCCATCCTCACTGTCGAGGTCCGTGATCATGGAATTTCTGGCCTGCCCAGTGGCCACAACCACAAACGAGTCGTTCGTGCTGGTGTCACCATCAATGGTGATCCGGTTGAATGAGTCGTTGGCGAGGCGACGCGCCAATGCATTCATCAATGCTGGCGCCACCGACGCATCGGTTGCAAGAAAGCCGAGCATGGTAGCCATGTTGGGACGGATCATTCCTGCCCCCTTCGCGATGCCTGTTGCACGGCACTGCTTACCACCCACCACAAAATCGGTACTGACTGCCTTGGCAACCGTGTCCGTGGTCATGATGCCCTCCGCAGCCGACAGCCATTGGGCCCCTGTGGTTGCGTAGGACTGGGCGGCATCTTCCAGGGCACGAGGCAACCCTGCCAGCAGCCGGTCCATCGGAAGCGGCTCCATGATGACACCGGTGGAAAACGGAAGCACCTGCTCGTGCTCCAGCCCAAGCGCCCTCGCCAGCGCCAGGCAGGTCTGGCGCGCGTCGTTCAGGCCAGCCTTGCCGGTACCAGCGTTGGCATTGCCCGTGTTCACGATCATGGCTCGGATGGATGCGCCTGACCCGAGATGCGCCTGGCCCACTTGCACCGGCGCGGCTGCATAACGGTTCTGAGTGAATGCGGCCCCCACTGCCGAACCTTCGTCCAACAAAAATACGGTGAGGTCTTTCCGGTCTGCCTTGCGTATACCGGCCCGAGCCACAGCGATGCGCACACCTGGTATGCCGTGCAGTTCGCTGGCGACTGGAGGAGGAAGAAGGACTGGCATGAAAACTCCGTGTGGTGCCTGTCAGGGCGACTTTCGTTGGGTACGAACGATCAGCCAGGACTGC
>JAABRN010000341.1 GCA_011390855.1 Hydrogenophaga sp.
AATGAAGTCGCGCAGGTCGCCAGGCATGCTGGTGAAGTTGATGAAGTTGGTGAACACCATGGCCGCGATCAGAATGGCGAACAACATGGCGGTGGTGCGTGTGCTTTCCACCAGCACATCCATGAGCACGCGAGGTGTGAGTGCGCCCCGGAACAACGCAAAGAAAAAGGCGCCCGCTGCACCCACGCCAGCGCCTTCGGTGGCGGTGAAGACGCCGCCGTAAATCCCGCCGATCACAAGCGCAAACAGCACCGCCACGCCCCATATGCCACGAATGGCTTTGAGCCGCTGCGTCCAGCTGAAGCGTTCTGCTGGTGGGCCGGCCAGCGGGTCACGCCAGGTGACGAACACCACGGCCATGCACAGGCAGATGATGGCGACCACGCCAGGCAGGATGCCGGCCACGAAAAGCTTGCCGATGTCGGTCTCGGTGATGATGCCGTAGACCACCAGAATGGTGGACGGTGGAATCAGAATGCCCAGGGTGCCGCCCGACGCGATGGCGCCGGTGGCCAGCGTGTCTTTGTAGCCGTGTGCCTTCATCTGCGGATAGGCCACGCGCGACATGGTGGC
This sequence comes from Hydrogenophaga sp., assembly GCA_011390855.1. Lineage (GTDB taxonomy): Bacteria > Pseudomonadota > Gammaproteobacteria > Burkholderiales > Burkholderiaceae_C > Hydrogenophaga. The sequence goes on from JAABRN010000341.1 coordinate 574, forward strand.
TGCGGTGGCAATCGATGAGCCACAGATGGAGCCAAAACCGCCCGAGGCGATGATGCTGGCCATGGCCAGGCCTCCGCGTTTGTGCCCCACAAAAGCGTTGGCCGCGGTGAAGAGTTCACGGGCGAGTCCGGCCTTGGCCACGAAGTTGCCCATCAGCACAAACAGGGGAATCACCGACAACACGTAGTGAAAACCGGTCTCGAAGATGACCTGGCTGGTGCTGGCCATGGCGGGCACCCAGCCCCGCATGATAAGCAGGCCGCCAAAACCCGCGATGGTCATCGCCACCGCCAGCGGCACGCGCATGAAGGCCATCACAAAGACGGCCAGAAAGCCCAGGAACGCTTCGGTCATGACGCGCTCCCGTCGATGTGGGCAGAGCCGTGTCCTGGTGGATGTTCAAGGAACACCCGAACAAAATGCGTCGTGGCGGTCAGAAACAGCAAGGCGGCCATCAGGTACGCCACCGGAGCCACGGGCAGCAAAAGGTAGGCGGTGGTGTCGCCGTACTCCCGAAAGCGGTCGCCGCGCAACACCATCAGGTACCCCAGAAACGCAAACACCGAACCGCATAGCAAGTCCACCAGTTTGGCCTGCAAGCGCTTGAGCCAGTCGGGCAGGAACGCGTCAAACGAATCGAATGTGACGTGTTCGTTGCGCCAGGACACCAGAGGCAGAGCGCCAAAAATGACGATCACCATCAGGATTTCGGTGATCTCCAGAGCGCCGGGAACCGAGTTGCTCAGGAATTTCCGCCCGCTCACGTCCACGAGGGTGAGCCACATGATGGCAAAAAGTGCGATGGCGGCCATGAGGCCGGTCGACCAGTACAGCAGACGGTCCAGGATCTTGCGCATGTCGGTACAAAAAAGGCTGACAAAAAAAGGGCTGGCGGGGCAGCGTCAATTCGGGCTGCCCCGCCAGCCGCTGCCAGCAGGGGTGGGGGAGTGCCTTGACTTACTTCAGTTTGCCAATCTCAGCACGAAACTCAGCCAGCACACCCTTGGCATTCTTCAAGCCTTTGGCTTCTGCCGCTGCCGCCCAACGGTCTTCAAGCGCGGCCTGCTTGGCCCTGACTTCGTTGATGAAACTCTCACTGGCCTGCATGCGTTCAACACCTTGCGCTTTTTGCACGGTCTCGCGGGAAGCGGCGTCGACCTTGTCCCAGCCTTCGCCGAAGACCCGCGCCGCGGTCTCGCCAGAAAGCTTGTCCACCACGGCCTTGTCTTCGGCCGACAGTGCGTTGTACTTGCCCGGGTTCATCATGAAGACGAAACTGGTGTTGTACAGGCCGCCAGGGAAGGTGGTCGCATGCTTGATCATCGAGAGTCGGAACGAGGCAATCGACTCATCCGGGAAGAAGGTGCCGTCCATCACACCAGTGGACAGCAACTCAAACGATTCCGGAGCCGGCTTGAGCGTGGTGTTCCATCCCATCGCCTTTGACAACTCGTTGATGTTGCCACCACCGATACGGAACTTCAGTGAGGCTGCATCGGCCGCTGAAGTAACAGGCTTTTTGGTATTGAAGATGATGCCAGGGCCGTGGGTGAACACGCCCAGCACCTTCACACCCCGGTGTTCACCCAGTGGCGCGAAGTACTTGCTGTAGATGCGCTGGTACGCAACCGAAGTGGGTACCGCGCTGTCTCCCAGGAATGGGAACTCGGCCACCTGCGTGTTGATGAAGCGCCCGGGGGTGTAGCCGTCCACGGTAAAGGAAATGTCGGCCAAACCATCCCTGACAGCGTCAAAAGTGCCGGGAGCGGCGGACACAGCCTTGGGCAGGGCGTTGCATTTCATGCGACCGCTGCTTTCTTTCTCCAGCATGCTGCACCATGTGGCCTGGGCCACACTCAGGGTGTGAGTGGGAGGAACCCAGGTCGAGGTGTTGAACACCGTCTGTGCCGAGGCCAGTCCACTGAGCATGACCGAGCTTGAAAAGACCGCGCCGAGCGCTAAACGTAGGTTCATCAACTGTCTCCTAAAAGATTGCAAATACGGTTATTCAACATAAACACAGGAACAAATTTGACTATAGGCCAATACCGTCTCGGGCCGTCTCCATACTTACCCGAATTAGCCGACCGACGGGTTGGTTAATTTGAGCCTCGGGGGGATGTCGCACCCGGTCACGAACGTCCTGCCGGATTCTCAGGAATGCCCGTATAATCCCGAAAAAAGCACGATCGTTCTTTTTTAGGGGTGCTGTTCTCTTTTCTATGCGCCGCCAAGGGTCTGGCAGTCATTCCGAAGCCCCGGCTCTACAATCCTGCAGTTGACGTTTACGTCAACCAGAATCTTTTCACTACGTATCAGGAGCAACCCAGCATGAAGGTCATCGTCCCCGTCAAACGTGTGGTGGATTACAACGTCAAGGTGCGCGTCAAAAGCGACGGTACGGG
>JAABRN010000342.1 GCA_011390855.1 Hydrogenophaga sp.
CAAGGTGCTGTCGGTGCCTTACATCGGCACGCGCCACCTGGGCCTCAAGCCCAAGAAAAAGATCATGACCCCGGCCGACCTGGCCGGCATCAAGTTGCGCATGCCGCCCGGCGAAGGCTGGCAGTTCGTGGGCACCGCCATGGGCGCCAATCCTTCGCCGCTGGCCTTTACTGAGGTCTACACCGCGCTGCAGACCGGCACCATCGACGGCCAGGACAACCCCATGGGCGCGGTGCGCAGCATGAAGTTCTATGAGGTAACCACACAGATCGTGAAGACCAGCCACCTGGTGGCCAACAACCTGTTCGCCATCAGCGTGAGCAAGTGGAACAGCCTGAGCCCGGCGCAACAGAAAGTCGTGCAGGACGCCGCTGACAAATTCGCCGCTGCCGTGACCGCCCAGGCCCTCAAGGACGATGTGGAGCAGGAAGCCTTCATGAAACAACAGGGGCTGGAGGTGTACACGCCCGACCTGGCCGCCTTCCGCAAGCACGTGCTTGATGTGTACGCCAAGTCCAAGTTCGCCAAAGACTGGCCGGCCGGCATGCTGGACCGCATCAACAAACTCTAAGCACCCCCTGCGCCGCTTCGCGTCTTCCCCCTCTCTCGCCTTCGGCATGAGGGGGACGGCACCAGAGGCCCGGCAAAGCCGGTCCTCGGTGCCCCTGGAAGGGGGTACGTCGTGCGGGGCAGGTGGCGCGCCGGAGCCATCGAACTGTCTGAACTGAACGTCCCGGAATCCCGCCATGCATTCCCCTTCCTCCCTGCACCCGGCTCCCCGTCTGCTGCGCTGGCTCAGGCTGGGGGCCAACCACGTCCAGGTCGTGATGATGGCCACGATGTTCGTGTCCTTCATCCTTCAGATCATGTTCCGCTACGTGTTCAACAAGCCCGTGGCCTGGACCGAGGAGGTCTGCGTGATCACCTGGATCTGGGGCATTCTGTGGGGCGCGTCATTTGTGATGAGCAACCGCGAAGACATCCGGTTCGACGTGCTCATCGGCCAGGTACCGCGCGAGGTCAAGCGCTGGTTCACGGTGGTGGTGAGTGCCTCGGTGGTGGTGATCCTGGTGGGTTCGATGCCTTCGGCCTGGAGCTACGTGACCTTCATGAAAGTGGAGTCCACGGCCTCGCTGGGCATCCGCATGGACCACCTGTTCTCCATCTACATCGCCTTCGTGGTGGCCATGGTGGTGCGCCATCTCTATATCGGCATCGAAGCCTTGCGCGGCCGCCTCTATGACGATCCGCTGAACGCCGATGGCGCCAAGGAACTGGTATGAATTTCTTTTCGCCCTTTGCGCTCACGGTCTACCTTATCTTCGCGCTCAGCCTCATGGGCCTGCCCATCGGCCTGTCGATGATCGCCAGTTCTGTCGTGTACCTTTTCATCACCGGTCAGGACATGGGTATTGCCGCCGAACAGCTGCTGCAAGGCCTGAACAACACCTACACCCTGCTTGCGATCCCACTGTTCATCCTGGCGGCAGAGATCATGAACATGGGTTCGCTCACCGATCGACTGCTGCGCTTCTGCAACGCGATCGTGGGCCGCTTCCGGGGCGGCCTGGGGCACGTCAACATCCTGTCGTCGCTGATCTTCTCGGGCATGTCGGGCTCGGCCATTGCCGACGCAGCCGGCGTGGGCCGCATGGTGATCAACATGATGACCAAGGACGGCCGCTACACGCCCGCCTACGCGGCGGCCATCACCTCGGCTTCGGCCGTGATCGGCCCCATCATCCCGCCGTCGATCCCGCTCGTGCTGTACGGCCTGATCTCTGACGCTTCCATAGGCTATCTGTTCATGGCGGGCGTGGTGCCCGGTCTGATACTGGCCTTCGTGCTCATGGCCATGAACGCCTATCTGGCCCGGGTGCGCAACTTCCCGGTAGAAACACCGGTGCCGCTGCGTGAACTGCCGGGCATCACCTGGCGGGCCATTCCCGCTCTGATGATGCCGGTGGTGCTGCTCGGTGGCATCTACAGCGGCGTGATGACACCCACTGAAGCCGCCGCCGTGGCCGCGCTGTATGCACTGGTGATTTCGGTGGTGATGTACCGGTCGGTCACCCCTGTCGGTGCCTACCGGGCCTTGCTGGCCAGTGGCCGCTCCACGGCCTCCATCGGCATCCTGATCGCGGGTGCGCTGGTCTTCAACTACGTGGTCACCCGCGAAGACATTCCGCAGGCGGTGAGCCAGTTCATGACCGCGATGGATCTCACGCCCATGGGCTTTCTGCTGATGGTCAACGTGTTGTTGCTGCTGCTGGGTGCCCTGCTGGAAGGCGGCACCGTGCTCTTGGTCATCGTTCCCATCCTGATTCCCACCGCCAAGCTGCTGGGTATCGACATGGTGCACTTCGGCGTGGTGGTCACGGTCAACCTCATGATCGGTCTGATCACGCCACCCTATGGCCTGCTGCTCTTCATCATGGGCAACATCACCGGCGAATCCATCAAGCGCATCGTCAGGGAAACCCTGCCGTTCGTGTTCGTGATGCTGGCCGCACTCGCCTTCCTCACTTACGTGCCCGACGCCGTTCTCTGGCTGCCCCGCCAGTTTGGCTATCAGGGCTGACCCGCTCACACCGACCCATGATCCATCCCGACATCCACCGCTTCCTCGCTGACTGGGACAAGGCCTGGTCCACCCTGCCCGCTGGCGCAGGCGCGGCCCAGCGCCGTGCCCACTTTGAACTGGTGGCCGCCGGCATGCGCGAACCCCATCCCGACGGCATCGTCACCGATGTGCATCTGGTGGACGTCCCCGAAACCGGCACACAGGTGCGGGTGCGTACGTTCCGGCCGGCGCAGACCGCTGGTGCGTGGCCCGCCCTGATCTACATGCACGGCGGTGCCTGGATGCAGGGCAGCCCCGAAACCCACTGGGACATCACCGCCGGTATTGCCGCAGCCAACCAGCAGATCGTGATCAGTGTGGACTATGCGCTGGCGCCCGAGCATCCGTTTC
>JAABRN010000343.1 GCA_011390855.1 Hydrogenophaga sp.
GCTCGACGGCACCGAATTCGACAGCTCGTTCAAGCGCGGCCAGCCAGCGAGTTTCCCCCTCAATCGCGTGGTGCCGTGCTGGACGCAGGCCGTGCAGGAAATGAAAGTGGGCGATACGGCAGACCTCACCTGCCCCCCCGCCACCGCGTATGGCGAGCGCGGCATTCCTGGCGTGATTCCACCCAACAGCACCTTGAAGTTCCAGGTGCAGCTGCTGGCCGTTCAAAGCAAGTGACATGATCTCTGACACCAACGAGCCCGTGCACGAAGATCGCGTGTGGAGCGACGAACACTGGACCGCCCGCGTCATCAAGAACGAAGACGACGACGGCTGGGCCGTGGCCATGTACCTGGACGGCGAAGCCGAACCCGCCCTGGTGGGGCCCTGGACCATGGGCCGCGACAAGAAAAACCCCAAGCCGCTGGACACCAACGCCTTCAACACCCTGGTGAAAACGGCCAAGGAAGTGATTCGCCGTTCCGAGCAGCAACGCCATGCCGAACTCAACAAGAACGTGAGCGTGTCGGTCGACGGCCGCCGCGTCCGGGTTGAGATGAGCATCGTGCCCGACGAAGAAGGCGCCACCGCCACCCTGAGCGCACGGGACGAGTTCGACGAACCACTGGCCACGGTGCCCGTACCGCCCACCTTCAGGCTGACGGCGAACAGCGCACAGGCCTGGATCGCCTCGGGTTTTGAAAAACCGCGATGAGTACAACCCATCACCCCCGCCGCGCTTCGCGCAACCCCCTCAAGGGGGCGACACTGTCCGTCCGGCAAAGCCGGCCCGGCGGTGCCCTGGATGGCGCTGTTTCATGCGGCGGGGCTGTTTCGTTTCAGCAGACAAGGCTCGCACATGATTGATGGATTGATCGCAGGTCGCCTGATGGGCGACGCCTCCCGCCGCGTGGACAAGATGGGCCGCTCGTACATCGTGGCCAGGGTGCTGGCGCGCAACAAGGCCGACGAGGAACACATCGTCAACGTCATCGCCTTCGACGAAGCACCCTGCACCGCGCTGCTCGCGCTCGCTGATGGCGACGCCATTGCCCTCTCCGGCTCGCTCACGCCCAAGGTCTGGACCGACAAACAGGGCAACCACCGCCCCAGCCTGGACATGATCGCAGTCCATGTACTGACGGCATACCAGGTGGGCCACAAGCAGGCAGCGATGGGTGGCAACGACTCGGAACCGACCTGAAAAACAGGAGCACGCCCGCTCCTTTTCGTGGTCCTTCCCGTCCATTGACTGCTGCTACCCCTCTTTTTTTTGTGTGTGTTTGTATCTGTGGAAATGCCACACCAGGCCCGCATGCTCAGGGGCTTCGCTGTGCAGCGGTGCATCGGCAGTCGGGCATGACAAAGCGGTCATCGTGATCGGGTCACCGTGATCCCTCGAACAGAGGATTCACCCAACAGGAAGCAGGCATAGCATCGCCGCCGCGGGAAGAAATTGCCAAAGTGCATCGCCCGACAAAGCGGCGGATGATCGACTGCAACACTGCATCGGAATCTGTTCGTTGGGAAGCAGCGAGTCGCATACGTGAATCTGCCAATCCGTGTTTGAGCGGACTGTGTCCGCGCCTGCCAAGGAGTTTCACGATGGACCACAAACCCCACGCCCGCAGTCACGGGTACAGCACCGACAACGCCAACCCCACCCGCAGCAACCTGCAAAAGCCAGGCCGATTTGGTTTGCTCTTCCCGGAGCTCGCCGCCGTGCCCTGGACCACCGGGAATCCGGCCCAGGACGACGCGGTCCTTCGGGAACTGGGCGCGGCCATGCATGTCGCCGAACGAAAGGACGGCACCATTCCAGCTGGCTTCACCTACTTTGGCCAGTTCGTCGATCACGACATGACCTTCGATCCCACCAGCCTGGGTGAGAACGCCGTCGATGTGGACGACCTGGTCAATTTCCGCACGCCCGCGCTCGACTTGGACAGCATGTACGGTTCAGGTCCGCGCGACCAACCGTACCTTTACCAGCGCAATACGACCACTGCATCGGCGCAGATGCTGGTGGGACCCGTTCAGGCTGTGCCAACCGCCGCGCCTGGTGGAGGCGATGCACAGGTACAGGCCATGGATGGCGAACTCTACGACCTGCCCCGCATTGCAGATGGCTTGTCCGAGCGCACTGCCGTGCTGGGTGACAAGCGCAACGACGAGAACCTCATCGTGGCGCAGCTGCACCGCACGATGCTGCACTTCCACAACGCGGTCAGCCTGAAATTCCCCGAACTCTCTTTTGCCGATGTGCGCAAGGTCGTGACCCACCACTACCAGCAAATCGTGCTGCACGAGTACCTGCCTGCGGTAGCCGGTAAAGAGAACGTGGATGCAGCGCTCAACGAGTTGAAGTACTACCTGATCGGCCCGGGCTACCTGGCGAGCTCCCCCTACATGCCACTTGAATTTGCGGGTGCTGCCTACCGCTTTGGCCACAGCATGGTGCGCCCCGCCTACAACTTCAACAAGGTGTTCAACTTTGCCGCAGGGCCACAACTGGCGGACTTCCGGCTGGCTTTCACCTTCACGGGCGATGGCGGCTTTCTCGGAGGCACACGCTACCCCACCAACTGGCTGCTCGACTGGCGGCAACTGTTCGATGGGCTGGGCGCCACGGCGCAGAAAGCCTTCGCCATTGACGCCGCACTCACCGACCGCTTGCGCATCG
>JAABRN010000344.1 GCA_011390855.1 Hydrogenophaga sp.
GCATCGGCAATGACGACAACTCACCGTTCCTGGCGCAGCTCAACCTGGTGCGCGGCGCCAAGCACTACAAGCTGCCATCGGGCCAGGCCGTGGCAGCCCGCATGGGAATCCCACCACTGACAACCGAACAGCTGGAATCCGGAACCGCGGGTGACGTGATCAAGAAACACCAGATGGGCCATCAGACGCCGCTGTGGTTCTACATCCTGAAAGAGGCCGAAGTGCTTGAGGAGGGCAAGCACCTCGGCCCGACGGGGGGCACCATCGTCGCCGAGGTCATCG
>JAABRN010000345.1 GCA_011390855.1 Hydrogenophaga sp.
ATAACGGTTGAGCGAGTGCAGCAGAAAGAGCGCTTCGTCCGGGGAAGCGCAGCCGATGTGCACATGCTGGCCGAAGACGGTGAACTGCTTGGCCAGGTAGCCATACAGACCCGAGAGCTCCTGGAACCGCGGCTTGGAGAAGATGCGCTGTTCGAACCAGCGCTGGAACGGGTGCGTGCCGCCGCCGGCAATTTCGATGTTGAGCCGGTCGCCAGCGTGCACCAGGGTGTCACGTATCTGCTGCAACTGGGTCAGCAACGGCCCATGCTCGGTGTGGATGCCGGTGGCGATCTCGATCATGCTCTGCGTCATTTCGGGCGTGACCACGCCCGGAAATGGTTTGCGTTGCAGCAGATCGAGCAGGTCGTTGGCACTGCTGGAAAGATCGAGGTCGTAGCTGTTGACGAGCTGAAGCTCCAGCTCCACGCCCATGGTCAACGAGTCAGATGCCTTGAAGGTTTCTAAGGGCATTTAGATCTCCTAAGCCTTGGTCACATGGGTTTCGTGTGCCGTCATGAGCGCCCGCTGTGTGACCACCGGTCCCAGCAGTTCCTGCAGCATGAGCATGCCGGCCATGAAAGACAGCACCTGCACCGCAGGCCCCAGGCCATACAGACGGGTTTGCTCAAGCAGCAGAATGGCAAACGCCGACATGGGTGTGAGCGCCAGACCAGTCAGCAAGCCCTTGCGCTCGGTGATACCTGACAGGCGCGCAGCCGCGAGGTTGCAGCCCACCTTGGATACGGTGCGCACAGCGATCAGCACCAGCCCCAGCACCATGCCGCTGGCCACCTCGGCCCAGTTGAGCAGCGAGGCGATGTAGACGAACAGAAACAGCGTGAGCACGTCGCCCGCCGTGCCGAACCCGCGCTGCGCATTGGTGAGGTGCACGCGCCGTTCGCGTGCCACGATACCGAAGGTGAGCGCGGCCAGCAGCGGCGAAAGCTTGAGGCCATAAGACATGGTGGTCAGCAACAGCACGGCCAGGGCAAACACGACCGTGACGCCCCGCTCGTGAGAACCGCGCAGACGCAGCAACCAGGGCACCGTCACGCCCAGCAACGTGCCCACGGCCAGTGAAGTCACCAGCACGTGGACGCTGCCAAAGGCGGCCTGCACCAGGTCGCCGGAGGTGCTGATGTGCCAGTAGCCAACCACCAGCTTGAGCGCCAGCACCGACACCATGCAGTTGATGGCACACAGATGCAGCACACGTTCCGTGACCTGCCCCGCGCTGTGCAGTTCATTGGCTACGCGGACGATGCCCGCTGGCGAGGCAGAAATTGAAAGCGCCGAAATGATCAGGCGCACATCGATGGCCAGATCGAAGAAGCCACTGGCCCAGTAGACCGCACCAAAGGTGATCACCGACTCCACCAGGCCAAGCACCAGCACCCAGGGGTTGTGCCGGAACCAGCGCAGGTTGATGCGGTAGCCCAGCTCGAACAGCACCAGCGAGAGCGCCACGTTGGCTATGAATGGCAGGCCGGCGACAGAAGCGGTCAGCCCGGGCAGGTTGACGAGACCACCCAGCAAGCCCACCGCCACGTAACTGGTGACCCGTGGCACATGCCAGATCTCATGCAGGCGTTCCCCCACAAACCAGGCCAGCAGCAGCACCAGCGGCCAGGCCATGGATTGCAGCAGGAAGTCGACATCGGTGATCATGGAACAAGGTCTCCTGATGGGGGCCTCGAAGCGGTTTGGCCTGAGGGGGTGGTTCCAGCGCCCGGTCTGGAGGCTGGGCTACATTGGCTGAAAGGAACCCGGCAAAAGCGAGGGCACGGCAGGACACTGAACGGTCCGAATCAGCATCAGACCGAAAAGCGTTGCGCGAGTTCTTGCAGATTCAGCTGTTCCAGCACCTGCGTCAATCGCTCCTGGGCACGGGCGCGGGCGCCCGTTCGATCGTGGGCCATTCTACGGGCCAGAATCAGCTCGTTTTTCATCGAATGTTCCCAGCCAACCAGTTCGGTGACGGTCACACTGTACCCATGGGCCTCGAGCTGCAGGCAGCGCAGCACATTGGTGATCTGGCTGCCGAATTCACGCGTGTGCAACGGGTGGCGCCACAGCTCGGCCAGCGGGGTGCGCGAGAGACTCAGCGCCTTGTGCTGGCGCATCACGCCTGCCACTTCGGCCTGGCAGCAGGGCACCAGCACCATGTGGCTGGCCTGCTTGGCCAGCCCGAATGCAATGGCGTCGTCCGTGGCGGTGTCGCAGGCGTGCAGCGCGGTCACCACATCGAAGCGCTCAGGCAGCTCGGGATGGGTGAGTGCGGCCTGCACGGTGGTGGCCAGAAAATGCATGCGCTCGAAACCCAGCTGCCGGGCCAGCGCCTGGGACTTGGAAACCAGTTCGGCACGCGCTTCCACGCCATGGACCCAGCCCACGGCCTTGTCCTTGAAGAACAGGTCGTACAGGATGAAGCCCAGATAGGACTTGCCGGCCCCGTGGTCGGCCAGCGTCACATCGCCACGGGCTTTCAACACCTCTTCCAGCAGGGGTTCGATGAACTGCACCAGGTGGTACACCTGCTTGAGCTTGCGCCGCGTGTCCTGGTTGAGCTTGCCTTCTCGGGTGAGGATGTGCAGTTCCTGCAGCAAGGCCACCGACTGCCCGGGACGCAGCTCGGGCAGTTGCTCCTGCAGGGTAGGCGCCTGGCGGGCGTGGGCTTTGTGTTTGGCCGTTGTTTTGGACATGGGGGGATGATAGGCGCCCTGTTTCAAACGTATTCGAGGGCAACAGCGACAATCCCGCATGACTTTCCCATCGCCCTCGTCCAACGACCACCCCTACAGTGCCCTTACCCCCGACGTGGTGCAGGACGCGTTGGGCAGTATCGGTCTCTGGGGCGACGGCCGCATGGCCGCGCTCAACAGTTTCGAGAACCGCGTCTACCAGATGCACCTCGAGTCCCCTGTGGGTGACGTGGACCAGGTGGTCCTGAAGTTCTACCGCCCTG
>JAABRN010000346.1 GCA_011390855.1 Hydrogenophaga sp.
TATAGAAGAGTCGATAACAAAGACATCCCCCTCACGGCTTTTGTCAGCCATCTGCGCATGGCGCAAAATGTGGTCATGACCCTGACCGAACTCAAGTACATCGTAGCCGTGGCCCGTGAGCGCCATTTCGGCAAGGCGGCCGAGGCTTGCTTCGTGTCGCAGCCCACGTTGTCGGTGGCCATCAAGAAGCTGGAAGAGGAGCTCGAACTCAAGGTGTTTGAGCGCAACGCCAATGAAATCGCCGTCACGCCGCTGGGTGAAGAGATCGTGCGGCAGGCGCAGACGGTGCTGGAGCAAGCAGCCGCCATCAAGGAAATTGCCAAGCGGGGCAAGGACCCGCTCGATGGACCGCTCAGGCTGGGGGTGATCTACACCATCGGCCCGTATTTGCTGCCTGACCTGGTGCGTCAGGTGATCGACCGCACACCGCAGATGCCGCTCATGCTGCAGGAGAACTTCACCGTCAAACTGCTGGAGCAATTGCGGTTGGGCGAGATCGACTGCGCCATCCTGGCTGAGCCTTTCCCCGACACCAATCTGGCCATCGCGCCCCTGTACGACGAACCCTTTCTGGCCGCCGTGCCGCACACCCACCCGCTGGCCCAGCAAAGCTTCATCACCGCCGAAGAGCTGAAGAAGGAGACCATGCTGTTGCTGGGCACCGGCCACTGTTTCCGGGACCACGTGCTGGAGGTCTGCCCCGAATTCGCCCGTTTCAGCAACGACACCGAGGGCATCCGCAAGAGCTTTGAAGGGTCGTCGCTGGAGACCATCAAACACATGGTGGCGGCCGGCATGGGCATCACCCTGGTGCCGCGCCTGTCCGTGCCCGGCTCGGCACTGGAGGGGGCGGTCAACGCGGGACAGGATTTTGGCGATTCGTCGTACGTGCGCTACCTCCCGTTCAAGGGCGAAGCGCCGACCCGCCGCGTGGTGCTGGCCTGGCGTCGCAGCTTCACCCGCTATGAGGCGATTGCCGAATTGCGAAATGCCATCTACGCCTGCGGGCTGCCGGGCGTCAAGCGCCTTTCCTGATTTTTTCAACCCTTCCCAGGAGTTTTCCATGGCCAAAACCACCGGCAAGATTGCCGCGCCCACCATCAACATCGGCATTGGCGAAAAAGACCGTGCCGCCATTGCCAAAGGCTTGTCCAAGCTGCTGGCCGATACCTACACCCTGTACCTGACCACGCACAACTTCCACTGGAACGTGACCGGCCCGATGTTCAATTCCCTGCATGCCATGTTCATGGCGCAGTACACCGAACTTTGGACGGCAGTCGATCCAGTGGCCGAGCGCATCCGCTCACTGGGCCACCCGGCGCCAGGCAGCTACGCGCAATTCGGCAAGCTCAGCTCGGTGCCTGACGCACCGGCCACGCCACCCAAGGCCATGGAGATGGTGCGCATTCTGGTGCAGGGTCACGAGGCCGTGGCCCGCACCGCGCGCGAACTGTTCGCCGTGGTCGACAAGGCCGGCGACGAGCCCACCGCCGATTTGCTCACCCAGCGCCTGACGGTGCATGAGCAGACGGCGTGGATGCTGCGCTCGCTGCTGGAGGAATAGGAAACACCCCCGCGCCGCGCCGAAGGCGCGCCACCCCCTCAAGGGGGCGATGCCTGCGGCCTGGCGGAGCCAGTTCCGCGGCATCTCTGGATGGGGCACTTCGCTCCGGAGATGCTGCCGGTCGTATGTGGTTGATTGCTCGTCTGATTGTTCTTTCATGGTTGCATCCACGGCCCCCGCGCCTTCGCGGCTTGCTCTCTATCTCGACCTGATCCGCTGGAACCGGCCGGCGGGATGGTTGCTTTTGTTGTGGCCGTCGTTGGCTGCCTTGTGGGTGGCAGCAGACGGGTTTCCGGGGGTACACCTGCTGCTGGTGTTTGTGCTGGGCACCATCCTCATGCGCAGTGCGGGCTGCTGTGTCAACGACGTGGCCGATCGCGAGTTTGACAAGCATGTGAAGCGCACCGCCCAGCGGCCGGTGACCAGTGGGCGCATGGGCGTGAAAGACGCGTTGGCGTTGGGCGCGGTGCTGGCGTTTGCGGCTTTCCTCCTGGTGCTCACTACCAACCTGGCCACCATCGTCTGGTCCGGACTGGGGCTGGTGCTGGCCATCGTCTACCCGTATGCCAAGCGGCTGGTCTCCATGCCGCAGGCGGTGCTGGGCGTGGCGTTCAGTTTCGGCATTCCCATGGCCTTCGCTGCAGTCAATGGCGGGCCGTTGTGGGAACTGCTGGCGCCCACGGATTGGCCGACCAGCGGGTTCTGGTCTGGTGTGTGGCACAGCGTGCCCCTCATGGCCTGGGTGCTGATGCTGGGCAATCTGTTCTGGGTGATCGCCTACGACACCGAATACGCCATGGTGGACCGCGACGACGATCTCAAGATCGGCATGAAGACTTCGGCCATCACCTTGGGCGACCTGGACGTGCCCGTCGTGATCGGCTGCTACCTGGTGTTCCTGGGTATCTGGAGCGCCGTGCTCTGGCCTGCGGTGAACCCCTGGGTGTGGGTCGCCATGCTGGTGGTGGCCCTGGCCCAGGTGGCCTGGCACTTCACGCTGATCAAAGACCGCACCCGAGATGGTTGCTTCCAGGCCTTTCGGTTGAACCAC
>JAABRN010000347.1 GCA_011390855.1 Hydrogenophaga sp.
GCTGGGGTTCACGGTATTCCTCGGCGTGGTGGTGGGGCATGGGATGCGCTGACCCTGGCGAGCAGGCCCGGCGGTTACGCTGCTGGTTTTCTGAATTTCGACTGGGAAGTCATGTCCTCTCGTTCCTCCCTGATCGCTTTGCTTTTGGCTGGTACGCCCTTGCTGGGTTTGGCGCAGCCTGCTTGCGTGCTGAACGTGTCTTTCACCTTCACGGAAAGCGCCCCACGTGACCTTTTCGAGGTCCGCAACGATTCATCCCGGAATCAGCAAATCAGACGCCTGAGGCTGGATCTCGACGGCTCGCTGGGCCGCTTGATCTTCGATACC
>JAABRN010000348.1 GCA_011390855.1 Hydrogenophaga sp.
AGGAACGACACCACGATGTACAGCGTCTTGTGGCCTTCCTGCGTCCAGTATTCGATCTTGTCGGCCACGGCTGGGAGTGCGCCTTTGGGCCGACTCTCGATCACCGTGCGCATCGGGTCCACCGGTGCGGCGGCTGCCGCAATGGCAGCCGCCGCAGCCGCATCGCCGGCGGCACTGCCCGTGTCGAGCACCGAGCCCAGGATGCTGTTGGGCCGATAGGTGGCCATGCCCTTGAGGTGGGCACGCCAGGCCTTCTGGTAGAGGTCTTTGAAGTCGCTGAACGGGTAGTCGGCGGCCACGTTCACCGTCTTGGAAATGGCGGTGTCCACAAAGGGCTGCACCGCTTCCATCATGGCGATGTGCTCGCCGGCGGTCATGGCCAGCGCGTTCACGAAGTAGTCGGGCAACTGCTCCACGTCGCCGCCGAGTTCGCGGTACAGCCGCCAGGCGTGGTCTTCCACCGCGTACTCGCTGGTGCTGCCATCGGCCTCGCGCTTCTTGCGCCGGTACATCCACGAAAACGGCGGCTCGATGCCGTTGGACGCGTTGTCGGCAAAGGCCAGGCTGACCGTGCCGGTGGGTGCGATGGAGAGCAGGTGGCTGTTGCGCAGACCGTGCTGACGGATCTTGGCCTGCAACGCGGCGGGCAGGCGGCTGGCGAAGGTGCCAGGGGCCAGGTAGCCTGCGGCATCGAACTTGGGAAACACCCCTTTTTCCTGGCCCAGCGCCACCGAGGCTTCATAGGCTGCGTCGCGCATGCGCTCGGCAATCTTCGCGGCCATGGCCCGGCCTTCGTCGCGGTCGTAGCGCAGGCACAGCATGGCCAGCGCATTGCCCATGCCGGTGAAGCCCACGCCGATGCGGCGCTTGGCGGTCGATTCGGCGCGCTGCTGCTCCAGTGGCCAGAAGGTCACATCGAGCACGTTGTCCAGCGCGCGCACCTGCAGTGCCACCGATTTCTCGAACGCGTCGAAATCGAACGAAGGGACGCCACCGAAGCCGAACGGGTAGCGGACGAAGCGCGTGAGGATGACGGGACCCAGGTCGCAACAGCCGTAGGGCGGCAAGGGCTGTTCGCCACAGGGGTTGGTCGCAGAGATCGACTCGCAGTAGCGCAGGTTGTTGTCCTGCTGGATGTGGTCGAGGAAGAGGATGCCGGGTTCGGCGAAGTCGTAGGCCGACTGCATCACCGTGTCCCAGAGCTCGCGGGCGGCCACCGTCTGGTAGACCCACAGGCCGTCGGCGCGCTGGTAGGCACCTTTGTCCATCAGCGGCTTGCCAGGCCGGGCCTTGTGCACCAGTTCCCAGGGCTGGTCGTTGCCCAGGGCTTCCATGAAAGCGTCGGGCACGCCCACCGACACGTTGAAGTTGTTCCAGCGACCGGGCGTGCGCTTGGCGGTGATGAAGTCCATCACGTCGGGGTGGTCGATGCGCAGCACGCCCATCTGGGCGCCTCGGCGCGCGCCAGCGCTCTCCACGGTGGAGCAGCTCTGGTCGAACACGTTGATGTAGCTGCATGGGCCGGAGGCCATGGAGTGCGTGCCCTTGACCTCGGCACCGCGGGGGCGAATACGCGAGAAGTCGTAGCCCACGCCACCGCCGCGACGCATGGTCTCAGCCGCTTCGCGCAGGGCTTCGTAGATGCCGGGAAAGCCTTCTTCGTCCACGCCCTGAATGGCGTCACCCACGGGTTGCACGAAGCAGTTGATGAGCGTGGCCTGGATGGCGGTGCCTGCCGCGCTCATGATGCGGCCGGCACCAATCGCGCCGGCGTGCAGGTTGTCCAGGAAACGCTGCTCCCATTCGGCGCGGTCGGCTTCTTTTTCCACCGACGCGAGCGCGCGCGCCACGCGGCGGTACAGGTCTTCCACACCCGTCTCGCCGGGTTTGAGGTATTTTTCTGTCAGCACGTCCTGGCTGATGGGCTGGGTCTGGGTCAGGTCCTGCGGGCGCAGGGTGTTGTCTCGTTTCATCGGTCCATTTCTTTCAATTCGGGTTCTGATCACTCCGGAGCGCGACCCTCTCCGCATGAGGTGGCGGAATCCAGGGACACCTGGGATCCGGCTCCGCCGGTCCAGGATGTCGCCCCCTTCAAGGGGGGGTAGCGCCGAAGGCGACGCGGGGGTTGTTACATCCCCCCGAGCATCCGGAACATCAGATCATGAACCGATCGGATCTGATTGCCAAACGGCAGCCGACCAGCGCCCCGGAAGTACAGGCCCTTGTCGGTTTCACCCTCAAAAGCGTGGCCCAGTTGCTGATCGATGCAGAACTGGCCCATTGCAGCCTGGCCGTCGCGAAGCCCGCAGTGCGCCAGACAGTCAAAGGCCATGTTGCAACGTTTTTTTACATGTGCCACGGCCTTGAGTTTGGGTTCGATGCGCAGGTATTTGTCCAGCCAGGGCGTGCGCACCGCGCGAGCGGGCAAGCCGGCCACGCTGATGAACTCCACCATGTCTTCGGGCTGGGCTTCAGCCAGCACGCGCTTGAAGGCCGGGTCGGCGTCGCACTCGAGGGTCACGGCAAAGGCGGTGCCCAGTTGCACGGCCGACGCACCCAAGGCCTGCAGGCGCAGGATGTCTTCAACGCTGCTGATGCCACCGGCGGCAATCAGGGGGATGTCGCGTTCGATGCCTGCGGTCTGAAAGAAGGCCCGTACCTGCGGAATCACGTTCTCAAATTCGAAACGCGGGTCCTGCAGGTCGGCCACCTTGGCCGCCCCCAGGTGCCCGCCGGCCAGACGCGGGTGTTCGATCACGATGGCATCGGGCAGACGACCCTTCTTTTCCCATTTGCGAACCACCAGTTGCACGCCGCGCGCGTCTGACAGGATGGGGATGAGTGCGGTTCTGGGGTGATCGCGGGCAATGTCGGGCAGATCCAGCGGCAGGCCGGCGCCCACCACCACCGCGTCGGCTCCGCTTTCCAGCGCTTGCCGCACGTACTGTTCGTAGGCACTGA
>JAABRN010000350.1 GCA_011390855.1 Hydrogenophaga sp.
TGGTCAAGCATGGCGTCGATTGCCGCGTCGTCCACGCCCGATTTGAAGGGCAGGTCCGCCACCAATTCGAGATTCAAGTCGTTGCTGAGCATGCGCACGTTGTCAAGGTGCTGTTGACCGGTTTCTGAGTCTGACCTGAGAAATGCGATGCGTTTCATGCCAAGACTCTTGGCGTGCACCATCAATGCCTGGAATTCATCCTTGTGCTCGGCCCTGACGGGGAACACCAGTGGTTGATGAGGGGTACGCAGGGTGGGTGAGCCAGCCATCGGGCCAAAAAACGGTACTTTCAGATCGTTGGTGGCTTTCATCACGGCAGTGGAGGGGCCTCCCTCAATCGAACCGAAAACGATGA
>JAABRN010000351.1 GCA_011390855.1 Hydrogenophaga sp.
TTGTCCTGGGAGATCAGCTGGCGAGCGTTGGCTTCCGCCTTGGCTGCATTGTTGTCGTCATCCAGGACCTTCACCACGATCTTCCTGCCCGCAACACCACCCTGGCGATTCACCTGGTCGAGGTAGGTCTGAACGCCGTCCAGCACGGCAACCCCGTATTCGTTCTTGCCGGCCTGGAGCGTGATGCTCTGGCCAATCAGAATCTCCCGTGCGGTGACGCCATCTTGAGCGTAGGCGCTGGTGCTCGCCAACAATCCGACCATGCCGGCAGCGATCAACCATCCGCTGACCGTATTACTTTTGTTCATGAATTCAATCTGTATGTCTGTGAGTGTGCCAAGTTTAGAAGTGCTAAAGCATTGCCAACGGTGCCTGGCAGATGCAGGCAAGGCAAACGTGAAAAAGCCGACAGATCGTTGCGATCTGTCGGCTTTTTTGAGACAAGGGCCGTTAAGGGGTGCTCAGTGCATCACCACCGGCATCTGCGCCAGTGTGGCGTAGCCTTCGAGTGTGTCTTCCACTTCTTCCTGCGACGGCATGCTTTGTTGCCACACGGTGATCTGGCTCTGGAACATTTCAGCCCACGAACCGTCGAGGTAAACCTCTTTGCCCGAGCGCTTGTCCACGATTTCGAAGCCATGGCGCGGCATCTGGGGGCCGTCTGCTGGCGTGACGTCGCCTTCCAGCGGAGCGTTGGCAAGGATGTGGACAACGGCGAACGCGTCCGAGTCGTAGAGCATGTTCATGACTGAAAAATCCTTGAAATGGGAAAACCAGTGTGCCTGATGAACTTATATCGGCAATTGATGCCGGAACTGCAGGTGAGAGTGAGCTTTACATGGCAACGTTCACGCCAATTTCAAGATGCGTGTGTTTTTGGGCACATATCTGCCCTTATCCGGCGACATAAAGATGCTAAGCATCACCCCTGGGCCAGGGTGCATGTGCTGAAAGGCAGCCTTCAAGGGAGGTAGCGAAGCGCTTGCTCGACATGATCGCCGTTGTGCTGCGTGATGCGCAGGCGGGCGGGCAGGTGGTTCAGCTGGGGAGCCAGCCACAGTTCTGTCTGGGTGTCGAAGGGCTTGCGGGGTGTTCGTTTGATGTGCCGCGCCTTCAGCTGACCGGCAGGCAGGTTCAAGGTTTCTTCTGCGCCCATTTCAAAACGCCATATCTCGGCGTCCCCCGGCCCCGCGACTTGAAGGCTGACGATGGTGCCAGCGGGGTAGGCATCGGGTTGCGCTTGCAGCAGGGAGGCCAGCTGCATGAAAACGCTCAGACGGTCCTGCCCCCCTGCAACCCAGGGGGCGTCGGGGGCGTTGTTGCTGAAACGGATGCGCTGATTCGCGCTGTCGAAATGCGCGGCTCTTTCACTGCGGCTCTTGTCTCCGAAGCGCTCAGGCACCAGGCCGGTTGACGCGACAGAGCCCACGCTGGTCTGTTCGCGGCTGCCCACAAAGAGGGCGCGAACCACCATGTGCGCTTCATAGCGGTCTCCCTGATTTTCCCAGTCCAGGGAGCCGCTGGCGTTGTAGTTGATGCCTTTCACGCGCCCGGTGACCTCGTACATCAGGCGCATGCTGGGAGGCACTTGCGCAGGAGGCAGGACTTGTTCGGTGACGGGAGTCTCGTCTGGTGCCGCTGATTCGGGCAGTGGCGCGGGCAGCGCGCTGGCGCCAGCGATGGCTGCGGCGTCGGGCGCTGGCCCGGCGACAGGCTGCTCTTGGGTGGGCAGTTCGGGCGCACTGCCTGGCTCCGCCATCCATCCATCGGTGGTGTCGACCGTGGGCGATTCAGCCAGCATGGGCTCGGGTGCGTCGGTCAACGCCAGAGGTGTTTCCAGCATCGGTGGTGGGGTCTCCGCCACTTCGGGAGGGGACTCGGCGGGTGGCGGTGGTGCTGGCGGTGCTGGCCGGGGTTTGGGTGGTGGCGCCTTGACTTCAGGCGGGGGTGGCGGCTCCGGCGGTTTGGGCACGATCCAGCGCACCCGGCTGGACGTGATGGGCGCTGGGAGGGCCGTGACCGTGGTCGAGGCCGTGATCTGGGCGGTGATCGATTCAGGCGATGCCCCGTCGGGCGAGCTGCCCGAAGACGCCGTCTGGACGGTGTCCATCCCGTCGGGCCAACCACCGGTGAGCGCATACAGGTGGGCGAACAACACGGCGACGGTCAGCGCCGACAGCGTGCGCCAGCGAGGCGCAGCGGAGAAGCGTTCTTGGGGAAAATTCACCTGTGTCAGGCTCCTGGGCTGTGACCCAGATCCGCGCTGAGCTGACGCGCGCAGCGCAGCACGGCCTGGGCGGGCAGACCGTCCCAGTCTGTGTCGAGCGTGGCCACGGAACCCAACACCACAAGTCCCAATGCGAGACGACCCTGGGCATCAAACACAGGGGCGCAAAAGCCACCCACGCCTGGAAGCAGGCTGTGCACCACGCGGCCCAGGCCCCGTTGCCGGGCCTCTTCCAGAAGGGCTTGAACTTCCGGAAGCGATTGGGGAACGTCCTCCAGAAGGAGTCCATTGCGAGGCAGTTTCTTCAGCTTCGCCAGTTCCTCGCGGATCATGGGCGCAATGCGCTGGGCATCGCGACCTTCTTCTCC
>JAABRN010000352.1 GCA_011390855.1 Hydrogenophaga sp.
CAATGGACACACGCATCTGCATGCCCCCTGAAAGCGACCGGGGCAGGTCGCGTGCGAACTTCGAAAGGCCCACCAGAGCGAGGGCCTCTTCCACCTGGGTGTTGGCCTGTGCCGCGGGTGTGCCGGCGAGGTCCAGTGGCAGGCGCACATTGGCCTGTACGCTGGCCCAGGGCATGAGCGTGGGCGACTGAAAAACGAAGGCCATCTTCTTGCCGCTGGCATCCAGCTGTGCCACCGGCTTTCGCCACAGAAGCAGCCGCCCATCGGTGGGCTCCAGCAGGCCTGCCACCATTTTCAGCAGCGTGCTCTTGCCGCAGCCCGATGGACCCAGCAGGGTGACGAATTCACCCTCTTCGATGCGCAGGTCCACCGGCAGCAGGGCCTGCGTGCCGTTGGGGTAGGTCTTCTCGACCGACAGCACTTCTACTGCCGGGTCGGGTGCTTGAGCGTGGTTCATGGCTGGCCTTTCGATGGAGGCGGCAGGCCTGGCGAGGGCCTGCCGCTGTTTCAGGGCGGGGTGTTCAGGAACAGACCCCTGGGGTTCAGGGCATGACCTTCGCGTCCTTGATGAAGGCGGTGTTGTAAGCATCTTCCATCTTCACTTTGGCAGGGTCGATCAGCTTGGTCTCCACCAGGAAGTCGTAGCTGGCCTTGGCTCGCTCGGGCGTGATGATCCCGATGCCGGCCTTGCTGGCGTCACCGCCCGTGACCATCTGCAGTTCCTTGAGCTTGCCCACGCTGTAGGCCAGTTGCTCGTCGCTCATGTTGGGGTTGTCCTTCTTGATCAGCACGTTGCCTGGGGCCGGGTCTGCCAGGTAGCTCTTCCAGCCTTCCATGGTGGCTTTCACGAAGTTGCCCACAGCGGTGCTGCGGTCCTTCACGGTTTTTTCCATGCAGGAGATGGTGGTGGCATAGGCGGGGTAGCCCTGGTCGCTGAACATCAGCGTGTTGGCTTTCACGCCGGCTTTGGCGATGGCGAAGGGTTCAGACGTGAGGTAACCCTGCTGGGCCACGTTCTTGTCAGCCACGAAGGGCTGGATGTTGAAGGTGTAAGGGCGGGTTTGCGAATCGGTGAAACCGTACTTGGCTTTCAGCCAGGGCCAGTAGCCACGCTGGGCAGACGACGCAATGAGAATGGTCTTGCCCTTGAGGTCTTCGAACTTGGTCACGTCTTCGTGCGCGATCAACACCTGCGGGTCCTTCTGGAAAACCGCGGCCAGCGTGACCACGGGCACGCCGCCTTCGCGCATCTGAATCATCTGCAGGTCGCTCGAACCCATCACGCATTCGGCCTGGCCGGCGGCCATCATCTGCACGATGTTGACCTGCGGGCCACCCATCTTGATGGTCACGTCCAGACCGTATTTTTTGTAGATGCCGGTGGCTACCGCCTGGTAGAAGCCGCCGTGTTCGGCCTGGGCATACCAGTTGGTCATGTAGGTGAATTTTTCCTGTGCGTGTGCGGTGCTGGCGGCACCCAGGCTCAGCAAAAAGGCGGAAGCGATCGTGGTGAGACGTGTGGCGGATTTCTTCATGGCAGGCTCCGGTGGGGTTGGAACAGAGGGAACGGGGGGACGGGAGGATCGAAACAGGGGAGGCTTCAGAGCGCGGTCTGCACGTGGCCGGTGTGCTGTGCGCGGCCCCAGGTGGGCTCGGCGCGCGGCGCCCATTCCAGGGTGTGCAGTTCGGTGATGGCGGCAGCCCAGCTTTCGGCCAGCGAGTCCAGAATGGCCAGGCCTTGTTCGGGGGTGGCGGGCAGGGGGTCGCCAATGATTCCGCTGGGACCGAAGTCGCGCGCGCTCCAGGCACAGGCCGGCCGGCCATCCGGCGAGAGCAGGGGTGAAGGGAAAGCGGGTGGGTAGTTCACCACCGCGCGGTCCATGCGCACGGTCTCGGGTGCCAGCGCCAGCATCAGTGCGGTTTCGGCATGGCCGGCATGCATGGCCAGCTTCTTTTCCTTGTCTGACAGGTACTGCCCAGCCACGTGCGGCACGCGCCAGGTGAAACTGGGCACCACGATGAAGTCGCCATGACGCAGCCGCAGTTCGCGCGCAGACATCTCCATCACTTGCGGCTGGCCACCGTGGCCGTTGACGATGAGCAGCTTGCGAAAGCCGGCGCGGTAGACCGACTCGCCCACTTCGTTCATGGTGGCCAGCAGGGTTTCGCCGCTGAGCGTGATGGTGCCGGGAAAGTGCAGGTGCTCTTCGGACTTGCCGTAGGTGATGGGCGCCATGGCGTAGGCTGGCACCGCTTCCGGCAGGCGCGCGAGGGCATGGCCGATCACGCCGGCGGCAATCACCGTGTCCACCGCGCAGGGCAGGTGTGGCCCGTGCTGTTCGGTGGCGCCGGTGGGCAACACGATCACGGTGTTGGCCTTGTCGGGCAGGTCGGCGATTTCGGTCCAGCTCAGGTAGGGCAGGAAACGGTGGGGAGGGTTGTAGCCGTGGAGCATGAAGGGTTCTCGAAACAGAAGGGGGTTCAGCGAAGGGGCAGCCAGGCGGTGGCTTCGACCTCGATCAGGATGTCGGCGGTGGGCAGCATGGCGCTGACTTCCACCACGGTGGATGCCGGCGGTTCGCCAGGGAAAAACAGCTTGCGCACCTGGCTGTAGCGCGGGAAGTGGTCCAGGTGTTTGAAGTACTGCACCAGCTTGAACACGTCGCTCATCTGGCCGCCTGCGGCTTCGATGGTTTGCCGGACGCTGTTGAGCACGTACCAGCTCTGGGCCAGGATGGGGCCGTCCTTGATGTCGCTGCTGAACTCTCCCGTGCGCCCGATGAGGTCGGCGGCATCGTCGGGGATGTCGTCAAAGCCGCGCACGATGTGTCCGGCCGCCGGGTCGACCGCAATCACACCGGAGAGGTAGATGAAGTCACCCGCGCGGCGCCACGCTGCGTAGCGCGCCAAGGGTTTGGCAGCGCCGGTGGTTGTGGCGGTTTTCATCTCGGTCATGG
>JAABRN010000353.1 GCA_011390855.1 Hydrogenophaga sp.
GGTTCGGTGTCTGTGTCCAACCTCAGTGTGATGGGCTGGGTCATCAATACGCCCACCGAGAAATACCTGTTCTGCCTTGCCTTCGTCGTGGTATTTGCTCTGCTGGCCAAGAACCTGGTGCGCTCGGCCATAGGCCGGGAGTGGATGGCCATACGGGACATGGACGTGGCGGCTTCCGTCATCGGCATACGCCCCATGTACGCCAAGTTGAGCGCGTTTGCGGTGAGCTCCTTCATCATTGGCGTGGCCGGAGGCCTGTGGGGCTTCGTGCACCTCAGCTCGTGGGAGCCCGCGGCTTTCAGCATCGATCGCTCCTTCCAGCTGCTCTTCATGGTCATCATCGGTGGCATGGGCTCCATCATGGGGAGCTTCTTTGGCGCCGCGTTCATTGTGGTGCTGCCCATTTTCCTCAACCAGTTCCTGCCCTGGGCGGGTTCTCTGGTGGGCCTGTCGGTATCCACCGCTGCTGTTTCGCACACGGAGTTCATGATCTTCGGTGCACTGATCGTGTGGTTCCTGATTGTGGAACCTCATGGCCTGGCCAAACTCTGGAGCATCGCCAAACAGAAGCTCCGCATTTGGCCATTCCCTCACTAAGGTGAGGGCCACAATCGTTCCCCCCGTGCTTCAACATTCAACAGGAGACAACCCATGAAGCTTCGATCCTTGGTTCTCGCTGCCGCCGTGGCTACGGCCGCGCTGTCCAGCGCACTGGTGGCTCCCGCTGCCCATGCACAGGCGAAAGAGCAGTTCTTCCCCGTGCTGGTTTACCGCACGGGCGCCTACGCCCCCAACGGTGTCCCGTTCGCCAACGGCTATATCGACTACCTGAAGTTGACGAACGAGCGCGGCGGTATCAACGGCGTGAAAGTGTCGTTCGAGGAATGCGAGACTGGCTACGCCACCGACCGTGGGGTGGAGTGCTACGAGCGCCTGAAAAACGCCAACGGCGGCGCCACCGTGTTCCAGCCGCTGTCCACGGGTATCACCTTCGCGCTGACCGAGAAGGCCCCGATAGACAAGATCCCCCTCATTACCGCAGGCTATGGCCGCAGCGAGTCGGCCGACGGTGGCGTGTTCAAGTGGAACTTCCCCCTGGCCGGTACCTACTGGGTGGCTGCCGACATTCTGATCCAGCATCTGGCCAAGAAAGAAGGCGGCTTTGACAAGCTCAAGGGCAAGAAGATTGCCCTCGTCTACCACGACAGCCCGTTCGGCAAGGAGCCTATTCCTGTGCTGCAGGAACGTGCCGCCATGCACGGCTTCCAGCTGAGCCTGCTGCCAGTGACTCACCCGGGTGTTGAACAGAAAGCCACCTGGCTGCAGATCCGCCGCGACCGCCCCGACTACGTGCTGAACTGGGGCTGGGGCGTGATGAACTCCACCGCCCTGAAAGAAGCACAGGCTACTGGCTTCCCGCGTGATCGCATGTACGGTGTGTGGTGGGCCGGCGCAGAGCCTGACGTGAAGGACGTGGGTGCTGGTGCCGCTGGTTACAGCGCCATCACGATGCAGCACGGCGCGGAACCCAACTCCGACGTGGTGAAGGAGATCCTGCAGAAGGTGCACGGCAAAGGCATGGGTACTGGCCCGCGTGACGAAGTCGGCCAGGTGCTCTACATGCGCGGCCTGATCAGCGCGATGTTTGCCGTGGAAGGCGTGCGTGCTGCACAGGAGAAGTTCGGTAAAGGCAAGGTCATTACCGGCGAGCAAGCGCGCTGGGGTTACGAGAACCTGAACCTGACCCAAGCCAAACTGGATTCCCTGGGCTTCAAGGGTGTGATGCGTCCCATCTCCACCAGCTGCACCGACCACATGGGTGCCGCCTGGGCGCGTATCCACACCTGGAATGGCAGCAAGTGGGAGTTCTCTTCGGACTGGTACCAGGCCGACGAGCAGATCCTCAAGCCCATGGTTCGGGCTGCGGCCGACAAGTACGCCGCAGAGAAGAAGCTGACCCGCCGCGCTCCGGCGGACTGCCAGAGCTGATAGCGCTGCGAACCACCGGTTGGCGGGAGCCTTCCGGTGGTGGCTGACGGACTGCCCTGCCCTGGTCGGGCGCCGTCAGCCTGCAGACGCCAGGGGCGTGTAGCCCGCCTCTGGCCGTCCCCGCCCCTGACGTCTGCACACATTTCCCTGTTTTTTGGCAGGTCCCCCGCCTGCCGTTTCCACAAGGCCCACCCATGAGTACCCCTCCCGTTGTCCTCAACGTCAATGGCATTGAAGTCATTTACAACCACGTGATCCTGGTGTTGAAGGGCGTATCCCTGCAGGTAGCCGAGGGCCAGATTGCGGCCATTCTGGGTGGCAACGGTGCGGGCAAGACCACCACCCTGCGCGCCATTTCCAACCTGCTCAAGGGCGAGCGGGGAGACGTGACCAAGGGCAGCATCGAGCTGCGCGGCGAACGCATCGAGAACCTCACTCCGGCCGACCTGGTGCAGCGCGGTGTGGTGCAGGTCATGGAAGGGCGGCACTGCTTTGCCCACCTCACCATCGAAGAAAACCTGCTCACCGGGGCCTACACCCGCACCAGCAAGGCCGAAGTGGCGGCCAACCTGGAGAAGGTCTACAACTACTTCCCGCGCCTCAAAACCCGGCGCACTTCCCAGGCGGCCTACACCTCGGGGGGCGAGCAGCAAATGTGTGCGATTGGCCGCGCGCTCATGGCCAGCCCCAGTGTGGTGCTCCTCGATGAACCCTCCATGGGCTTGGCGCCGCAGATCGTCGAGGAAGTCTTCGAGATCGTGAAGGACCTGAACCAGAAGGAACGGGTCACCTTCCTGATTGCCGAACAGAACACCAACATGGCGCTGCGCTACGCCGATTACGGTTACATCATGGAGAGTGGCCGGATCGTGATGGACGGCGCCGCCAGCGACCTGCGCAACAACGAGGATGTGAAGGAGTTCTACCTCGGCATGGGTGGCGGAGAACGCAAGTCCTTCCGC
>JAABRN010000354.1 GCA_011390855.1 Hydrogenophaga sp.
AAGGCGGTGAACATGTACGGGCCAAACTTCTGCTTCACCAGCTCGCCTTTTTGATTGGTTTTGGCGATCAGCGGCGGCGCCAGGTGTACCTTGAGCTTGAAGTCGCCTTCGAACTGACTGGCCAGACGGTCATGGAACGTGGTGTCGCTGTGCAGACGCGCAACTTCGTATTCGTCCTTGTAGGCCATGAGCTTGAAGAGGTTTCGCGCCACCGCCTCGGTCAGGCTGGACTTGCCAAACGGCGCTTCGCGCTCGCGAACGCGGGCCACGAAAGCCTGGTAGCCAGCGGCGTAGGCGGCGTTCTGGTAGCCGGTGAGGAACTCGACCCGGCGCTGCACCAGGCTGTCCACCGTTTCGCGCTTCTTGAACTGGATCACCTGGGCACCGGTCGAGGCCGGTGACAGCAGGGCGACCACGGCCTTGGCGTCGTGTGCGGCGCGGCGCCCCCATTCAAAGGCCGCTTTGTTCTGCGCCACGGCCACACCGTTGAGCTCGATAGCCCGCATCAGCGCATCCAGGCCCAGCGGAACCCAGCCCCGCTGCCACGCATAGCCCAGCATCATCGGATTGGTGTAGATGCTGTCGCCCATGAGGGCGCTGGCGGCAGCCTCGGCGTCGAACACGCCCACTGCCGCTTCGCCCAGGTTGTCAAGCAGGGCATCCACACAGGCCTGTGCCGGGCTTTGCCAGTCGGGATTCTTGACAAACGCGGCCGTGGGCGTGGCGCTGACATTGAGTGCCACGTGGCTGCGCCCGGCGCGCAGGCGTTGCCAGGTTTCCTTGTGGGCGGCGACGATCGGATCGCAGCCGATCACCAGGTCGGCCGATGCGGCCGACACGCGCGTGGTGCGGATGGCGTCCTGATGGGCGCCGATGAGCACATGGCTCCAGGTCGCGCCGCCCTTCTGGGCCAGGCCCGCCGCGTCCTGGGTGACGATGCCTTTGCCTTCGATGTGGGCGGCCATGCCCAGCAGCTGGCCGATGGTGATGACGCCGGTGCCACCGACACCAGCGACGATGATGCCCCAGGCTTCGTCGCTCAGTTTCGGCAGTACCGGCTCAGGCAAAGCACCGCCGGTCCATTCGGCCTTGGCGCTGCTTTTGTCCTTCTTGCGCAGCTGGCCGCCTTCCACCGTGACAAAGCTCGGACAAAAGCCCTTGACGCATGAAAAGTCCTTGTTGCAGCTGCTCTGGTTGATGGTGCGCTTGCGACCGAACTCGGTGTCCAGCGGCTCGACCGACAGACAGTTGCTCTGCACGCTGCAGTCGCCGCAGCCTTCGCACACCAGTTCATTGATGACGACGCGCTCCTGGGGATCCACCAGGGTACCGCGCTTGCGGCGGCGACGTTTTTCGGTGGCGCAGGTCTGGTCGTAGATGATGACAGTGGTGCCCTGGATTTCTCGGAACTCGCGCTGCACGGCGTCCAGCGTGTCACGGTGCTGGATGGCGATGCCACTGGGCAGGCCGCCGACACCGGCGTATTTTTCAGGCTCGTCGGTCACGATCGTGATCTTGACCGCGCCCTCGGCGCGCATGCTCTGCGCGATCTGCACCACGCTGTGCCCTTCGGGGCGCTCGCCCACCTGCTGGCCACCGGTCATGGCCACCGCGTCGTTGTAGAGAATCTTGTAGGTGATGTTCACACCCGCCGCAATGCTCTGGCGCACGGCCAGCAGGCCACTGTGGAAGTAGGTGCCGTCGCCCAGGTTGGCGAACATGTGCTTTTCGTTGCTGAACGGCTGCTGGCCCATCCATGGCACGCCCTCTCCGCCCATCTGGGTGAAGCCCACGGTGGCGCGATCCATCCAGATCGACATGAAATGGCAGCCGATGCCTGCCATGGCACGCGAGCCCTCGGGCACCTTGGTGCTGGTGTTGTGCGGGCAGCCCGAGCAGAACCAGGGCTGGCGCTCGGCGCCCTGCACACCCTGGGTCAGCAGGGTCTGCATGGACTGTTCCTGCGCGGTGAGGATGGCAAGCTGGGCGTCGATGCGCGCCTGCACGTCTTCGGGCATGCCCATCTTGCGCAGCCGGCGGGCCACGGCGCGGGCGATGATGGCCGGCGAGAGATCGGCGTTGGCGCGAAGCAGCGTGTGCGCGCTGGGGTTGGGCATGCTCCATTCGCCGCCGGTGTGGTCGCCTTCGACCTCATCGAACTTGCCGAGCACATTGGGACGCACGTCGCTGCGCCAGTTGTAGAGCTCTTCCTTGAGCTGGTATTCGATGACCTGGCGCTTTTCTTCCACCACCATGATCTCGCGCAGGCCGGTGGCGAATTCCCTCGTGGTCTGCGCTTCCAGCGGCCAAACCACATTGACCTTGTGCAGGCGCAAACCGATTCGCTGGCAGGTGGCGTCGTCCAGACCCAGGTCGAGCAGCGCCTGACGGGTGTCGTTGAAGGCCTTGCCGCTGGCGATCAGGCCGAATCGGTCGTTCGGGCCGGCGATCACGTTGTGGTTGAGCTTGTTCGCGCGGATGTACGCCAGCGCGGCGTACCATTTGTAGTCGAACAGGCGGGCTTCCTGCTCCAGTGCCGCGTCGGGCCAGCGGATGTGCAGGCCGCCCGGGGGCATCTCGAATTCGGGGATCACGATGTTGACGCGCCCGGGGTCGATCAAGGCGGTGGCGCTGCTTTCCACAATTTCCTGGATCGTCTTCATGCCGGCCCACACGCCGCTGAAGCGGCTCATGGCAAACGCATGAATGCCCAGGTCGAGGATGTCCTGCACCGTGGAAGGGAAAAACACCGGCAGGCCGCAGGCCTTGAAGATGTGGTCGCTCTGGTGCGCAGCGGTGGAGCTCTTGGCGACGTGGTCGTCGCCGGCCACGGCAATCACGCCACCCCATGGCGTGGTGCCAGCCATGTTGGCGTGCTTGAACACATCGCTGCAACGGTCCACGCCTGGGCCCTTGCCGTACCAGATGCC
Organism: Hydrogenophaga sp.; assembly: GCA_011390855.1. Taxonomy (GTDB): domain Bacteria; phylum Pseudomonadota; class Gammaproteobacteria; order Burkholderiales; family Burkholderiaceae_C; genus Hydrogenophaga. Next base: position 2,931 of record JAABRN010000354.1, read on the forward strand.
GAACACGCCATCGAA
>JAABRN010000355.1 GCA_011390855.1 Hydrogenophaga sp.
AGCCATATCGCGCCCGAACACGCCACCCGCATGAGTGTGCTGGACGGCCTGCAGCGCACCATTTACGTGAGCGGCTTCGCGAAAATTCTTGCGCCGAACTGGCGTGTGGGCTACATGGCGGCCCCGACCGCCTGGGTCGAGCGCCTCCTGGACACGAAGCTGCTGAGCACGTTGACCACGCCGAGTCTGCTTGAACGGGCGCTGGCGCACTGCATCGAGCAGGGCCAGTTGCGGCGCCATGCCGAACGCATTCGCATCCGGCTTGATGCGGCGCGCCATCGCAGTGTCAAGCTCGCGTTGGCCGCAGGCTGTCAGTTAAAGGCAGAGCCGTCTGGCCTGTTTGGCTGGGTGGACACCGGGGTGGACACGGACGCGCTTTCGCAGCGCATGCTCGATGAAGGCTACTTGATTGCCCCCGGGGCCTTGTTTCACGCAGCCCGAGCGCCCAGCACGCTCATGCGCATCAACTTCACCACCACCCAGGACGCCGCGTTCTGGCGTGTGTTCAGCCGATTGGTGGTGGATCGCTGAGCCAGGGCAGCGGATCATGGCGGTGAAGCGGCTGCCAACTTGCGGCCACAAGATGGTTGCATTTGTCATCCGCGGTGATCGAAGCAAGTCGTGGTCGGGCTGATCAGGCGCTGCAAAGCACCTCCATTCGCTCCATCGCAGCCAGCCAGGCTTCTTCAATCTCAGCGTGGCGTGCTCCGAGCCGCGCCGCGCGGTCCGGATCACTGGCGTAGAGCGTGCCGCTTTCCAGCGCCTTGTTGATGTCGGCCTGTTCCGCTTCCAGCTCGGCAATTCTGGCGGGCAGGCTTTCCAGTTCACGCTGTTCCTTGTAGGACAGTTTTTTGCGCGCGGTCGGGGCGGCTGCTTGCGGCGCGCTGGTTGCGGTCGCAGGCGCCGCTTTTGGAGCAGTTGCTGCGGTCGCCACGTTGCTCTCCCGATTCATGGCCGCCGCTCTGGCTGACTGGGTCATCCAATCCTGCACATCCCCCACATACTCGCGCCAGGCGCCGTCGCCTTCAAAAACCAATGTGCTGGTCACCACGTTGTCGAGAAAACGCCGGTCGTGGCTCACCAGGAAAACCGTGCCTTCGTACTGTTGCAGCAGATCCTCCAGCAGCTCCAGCGTGTCGATATCCAGGTCATTGGTCGGTTCGTCAAGAACCAGGACGTTGGCGGGGCGCGCAAAGAGGCGTGCCAGCAGCAGCCGGTTTCGCTCCCCGCCCGAGAGGGTGCGAACGGGGGCGTTGGCGCGCGCAGGCGAAAACAGGAAGTCGCTGAGATAGCTCTTGACGTGCGTCCTTTTGGAACCGATTTCGATCCATTCGCTGCCCGGGCTGATGAAGTCCTCCAGCGTTGCATCCAGATCCAGTTGATCGCGCATCTGGTCAAAATAGGCCACGCTCAGGTTGCTGCCCTGGCGCACCGTCCCGCTGTCGGGGGCAAGCTCTCCCAGAATGATCTTCAGCAGAGTGGTCTTGCCCGCACCGTTGGGCCCAATCAAGCCAATCTTGTCGCCGCGCAGAATGGTTGAAGTGAAGTCCCGGATCACTGTGCGCTGCCCGCCAGACGCGGTTGGGAAAGTCTTGCTCACCCGGTCCAGTTCCGCGACGATCTTTCCACTTGATGCACCGCTGGCCACTTCCAGTTTCACACTACCCAGCGTATTGCGGCGCTGGGCGCGTTGCACGCGCAGCCGTTCCAGGCGGGTGATGCGCCCCTGTGCCCTTGTACGCCGGGCCTCGACTCCTTTGCGAATCCACACCTCTTCTTGCGCCAGCAACTTGTCTGCCCGCGCATTGATGACCGCCTCTTGCGTGAGTTGCTCTTCCTTGAGCAACTGGTACTGCGCAAAATTGCCCGGGTAGCTCAGCAGCCGCCCCCGGTCCAACTCCACCATCCGAGTGGCCACACGGTCCAGAAACGCCCGGTCGTGGCTGATCGTCACCACGCTGCCCTTGTATTCCAGCAGCAAGTCTTCCAGCCAGGTGATGCTGTCCAAATCCAGATGGTTGGTCGGCTCATCAAGCAACAACACATCCGGCCGGCTGACGAGTGCTTGCGCCAGCGCGACCCGCTTCTTGTTGCCGCCCGACAGTGCGCCCACCAGGCCCGCGGGTTCCAGATGGAGGCGCTGAAGGGTTTCCTCCACCCGTTGCTCCCAGTTCCAGGCGTCCAGCGCCTCTATGCGTGTTTGCAGATTGTCCAGGTCAAGTCCGTCTGCCCCGCTTAAGTAGAGGTCGCGAGCCGCCCGTGCGTCCGCAAGTCCGACACTGGCGGCCTCAAACACCGTGCTGCCTAAGTCCAGTATGGGTTCCTGGGGCACATAAGCGACCCTCAAGCCCGATTGGGTTTGAAGCGTGCCGTCGTCCGGCTTCTCCAGGGCGGCCAGTATCTTGAGCAGGGAAGACTTACCGGTGCCATTCCGGCCGATCAGCCCCACACGTTCCTGTGCTTCAAGAGTGAAATCGGTGTGATCAAGCAGCGCCACGTGGCCATAGGCCAGTTGCGCATCCAACAAGGTGAGAAGTGCCATGGGAAGAGGGTGGTCAGAAGTGGTCTGATTATCCCGTGCAGACCGATCGAAGACCCCAACTGCGAAAGAAGGGGCGGCTCACCAGCATGCATAACCTTTTCTACAGCCACGGGAGGCCCCTTCTAGATGAAGGGCTGTAGCTGCTGAAAACTGGCCCTATGCGGACGTACAGCCTGTGGGTCACATTTTTTCCAGACCTTTGACAAACGCGAAAATTCTGTCGTATACTGCAAGGCTTCGCTGATCACTGAATGGCTCGAAAGGGCACTCAGGAACAAGCGAAGAGAAGATGCAGGAGCAAGCGCTCAGGCGAAGCAAGATAAAACAGCAAAAACCTGGATTATTTTGACAAGCTCTTAAAAACTGTGTCATAATACGAGGCTCAGCTGATCGC
>JAABRN010000356.1 GCA_011390855.1 Hydrogenophaga sp.
CTGCAGCTTCAGCAGTTCGACCAGCTGGCGCCAGCGGCGGTCTGACACGGTTTGCGCGGTGCCAGTGGCGTGCTGGCGGGCGGCTTGAAGCAAATCCAGCACGTCGCCGCCCAACACCGCTGCGTGGGCCTGTTCGCGCAAGGCTTGCACACGCGTGAGAGCAACATGTGAACTCGCTGGGACGGCCCCGCCCCGCTTCACCGGCGTGGTGAGCAGCGCGGCGAAATGCGCGTCGTCCACTGGTTGCACCGGCACGCGCAACAGGAAGCGGTCGTAGAAGGCCAGCAGGCTGTCGTCTTGTGGCTGTTCGTTGCTGGCCCCTACCAGCGTGACCAGTGGTACCGGCAGGCGCTGGCTGCCGTTGTCGAACTGACGTTCGTGCAGCAGGCCGAGCAGGGTGTTGAGGATCGCTGAATTGGCCTTGAATACCTCATCAAGAAATGCGACTTCAGCCGCCGGCAGGTAGCCTTCGGTCAGGCGCTCGTAGCGGTCGTCTTCCAGCGCACGCAGCGACAGCGGCCCGAACAGCTCTTCCGGCACCGTGAAGCGCGTGAGCAACCGCTCGAAATAGTGCGCCCCCGGCAACAGCCGCTGCAATCGCCGCGCCAGCTCACTCTTCGCGGTACCGGGCGGCCCCAGCAGCAACACATGCTCACCCGCCAGCGCCGCCAGCAACAAGGCCCTCGCCGCCACATCGCGCTGCAGCAAACCCTGTTCCAGCTCCGCCAGCATGGGCGCCCATTCAGATGCAGTGACAGGTTCACTCGCCATATGCGTCAGATCTTTTGCGGTTTGTCGAAGCACATCAGCGCAGTCGGAGAAGGTGTCCTATTCCAGAGATGCCGTGGAACTGGCTTTGCCAGGCCACAGGCATCGCCCCCCTTGGGGGGTGACGCCGAAGGCGGCGCGGGGGGCGGACGTTTACGTCCTTTCGAATATTGCAGCAATGCCTTGGCCGCCACCGATGCACATCGTCACCAGTGCATAGCGGCCATTCACCCGTTGCAGTTCGTACAGCGCCTTCACAGTGATGAGCGCGCCCGTGGCACCAATGGGGTGGCCCAGCGAAATGCCCGATCCGTTGGGGTTGACCTTGGCCGGGTCCAGGTCGAGGTCGCGCGTGACCGCGCAGGCCTGCGCGGCGAAGGCTTCGTTGGCTTCGATCACGTCCAGGTCGTTGACCGTGAGACCTGCCCTCTGCAGCGCGATTTTGGATGCCGGCACTGGGCCAATGCCCATGTACTTCGGGTCCACACCCGCGTGGGCATACGCCACCAGGCGCGCCATGGGTGCCAGGCCGCGCGCCTTGGCCGCGCCGGCTTCCATCAGCACCACGGCTGCGGCTGCATCGTTGATGCCCGACGCATTGCCTGCGGTGACGGTGCCGTTTTCCTTGAGGAAAACCGGTTTGAGCTTGGCCAGGTCTTCGAGCGTGCAGTCGGGACGGAAGTGTTCGTCGGTGGCGTAGGCCACTTCGCCTTTGCGGCTCTTGAGCATGACCGGCACGATCTGGTCCTTGAAGCGGCCCTCGGTCGTGGCGCGTTGTGCGCGGTTGTGGCTCTCCACCGCGAGCTTGTCCTGATCGTCGCGGCTGATGCCCCATTTGGCGGCGATGTTCTCTGCCGTCACACCCATGTGAATGGCGTGGAAAGGGTCGTGCAGGGCGCCCACCATCATGTCCACCATCTTGGTGTCGCCCATGCGGGCTCCCCAGCGCATGTTCAGCGAAGCGAAGGGCGCACGGCTCATGTTTTCGGCCCCGGCGCCGATGGCAATGTCTGTATCCCCGAGAAGAATGCTTTGTGAAGCGGAGATGATGGCCTGCAAACCCGACCCACACAATCTGTTGACGTTGAAGGCGGGCGTGCCTTCGCCGCAGCCGCCGTTGACGGCTGCCACGCGGGAGAGGTACATGTCCTTGGGTTCGGTGTTGACCACATGGCCGAAGACCACATGGCCCACGTCCTTGCCTTCCACCTTGGCGCGGGCCAGCGATTCACGCACCACCAGTGCGCCCAGATCGGTGGGCGGGACATCCTTGAGGCTGCCACCGAAGGTGCCTATGGCGGTTCGGGTGGCGCTGACGACGACGACTTCTCGGCTCATGAAAGACTCCTGTGCTTGGGGGGAGGAAATCAACCCCACAGCGGCAATTGGGCTTGCCGTGGAGCAGACACCACATCGTACCCCTGTGACGGCAGGGCGGCGCTTGACGCGGATCAATCGCGTTCGCCTGGTGGCCGCTGGGTCGGTGGACGTGGCGGAGGCCGGTGCATGAAGACCGGCTTCCCCTCGCGCGCTTCCCTCCCTGCCGAAGTCCGGGACAAGCTGGCAGCGGTTGCCACTCCTGGGTCGGGTAAACCCCAGGCGCAGAGGGGGTCTGATGGCGGTGGTTTGAAGGCAGGCACAGAGCGCTACGATCCGCTTCATCCGCCGCCCGATATCCAGGGCGCATTGGCGAAACTCTTTCGCCGCCTCTGACCGCAGGCTCCTAGGGGCTATGTCTGGCCAGTACGCGAAGCCGTTGGGGGTTTCCCGGGTCTGGTCGGGTGAGCAGCATCTCGCCCATGGCGACGAATCCGCCAGTGAGCGCTGTGATGTTGACCTGATGGGTCACCAGCGCGATGTTGCCAGGACCATTGAAGTCCTTCAGGGCGGCGATCACTTCTCGCGTCTGGCTATCACCCACGCCGCCGCGCCCGAAGAAGGAGTTGATGGGTGACCACACCACGTGCTTGCCAAACGCCAGTTCAGCCGTGTCGACACAGCGGCACCAGGCGCTGGAACGCACGTCATCGATGCGGATGCTCTCGCGGGCAAAGGCGGCAGCCACGCGCCGCGATTGTTCGCGTCCGGCCTCGCTCAGGTTGCGCTGGGTGCTGCAGTCGCCAAGACGGAAGTTGGCCGGGTCGCCCACGCCGGGATCGGTCAG
>JAABRN010000357.1 GCA_011390855.1 Hydrogenophaga sp.
AGCCGGACGCCAGCGGGTCGCTGTTGGCCAGCGAGGGGTCGGCGCGCAAGGCTTCATTGACTTCCGTGATTTCGCCACTGATGGGCATGTACACATCGGCTGCGGCCTTTACCGACTCCACCACACCAGCCACGTCCTTCTGTGCTAAGCGCTTGCCCACTTCAGGCAGGTCAACGAATACCACGTCGCCCAGAGCATCTTGCGCGTGGGTCGTGATGCCGACAGTGGCAATGTCACCCTCCACGTTGATCCATTCGTGGTCTTCGGTGTATTTGGTGGTCATGGGTTCTCCAGTGAAAAATGGGAGGTTGAGAGCGAGGGGAGGTATGCTGGTCCGGAACCACCGCAGAACCGGTTTTGCCGGGCTGCTGGTGGCGTCCTCCTTCAAGGGGAAGACGCGAAGCGGCGCAGGGGGTCATCCCCTGACATAACGGTTCGGCACGAAAGGCAGGGGTGCCACTTCCATGGGCACCACCTTGCCACGCACGATGGCGTGCACGCGATTGCCCACCGCTGCATGCACAGGTGTCACGTAGCCCATGGCCACCGGCTTGTCTGCTGTGGGGCCGAGCAGGCCGCTGGTGACTTCGCCGATGGTGTCGCCTTGCAGGTTCTGCAATTCGGTGTGTTCACGCACGGGAATGCGCTCCAGCGCCACCAGACCCACGCGCTGGCGTGCCAGTGGCTGCGCGGCGTCCAGTTGGGCGAGCACGGTATCGGCACCGGGGAATCCACCGGCACGTGCGCCACCGGTGCGACGCACCTTCTGCATGGCCCAGTTCAACGCAGCTTCCACCGGTGTGGTGGTGGTGTCGATGTCGTTGCCGTAGAGGCACAGACCGGCCTCCAGGCGGAGCGAATTGCGCGCCCCGAGCCCAATGGGCTTCACCTCGGGCTGAGCGAGCAAGGCCCGCGCCAGCGCCTCTGCGTGCTCGGCGGGCACGGAAATCTCGAAACCGTCTTCGCCGGTGTAGCCGCTGCGGGTGATGAACAGGTCTGCACCTTCCCATTCAAAGGCGGCACCGGTCATGAACACCAGTCTTTCCACGCCTGGAGCCAGGCGCTTCAACGCGTCCACGGCTTTTGGTCCTTGCAACGCCAGCAGCCCGCGATCGGGCAGGGCCTCGACCTTGCAGAGTGCGCCGATGGTGCCCTGGATGTGAGCAATGTCGCCCACCTTGCAGGCGCCGTTGACGATGATGAACAGGTCCTCGCCCCGATGCACCATCATCAAATCGTCGATGATGCCGCCGGCTTCATTGAGCAGCAGCCCATAGCGCTGTTTGCCCACCGGAAGGTCGACCACGTCGACCGGCACCAGGGTTTCGAACGCGGCTGCTGCGTCTTCGCCGATCAGCCTGAGCTGCCCCATGTGGGACACGTCGAAAAGGCCGGCCGATGCGCGGGTGTGATGGTGTTCCTGCAGCACGCCCATCGGGTACTGCACGGGCATGTCGTAGCCAGCAAACGGCACCATGCGGGCACCCAGCTCAAGGTGCAGGGGGTGTAGCGGTGTCTGAAGCAGTTCGGCGTCGAGAGGTGGCACGGCAGACTTTCAATGGCGATTGAAATGGAGGCAGAACCCGCAGACGGGTTTCACGGTTCATCCGTGTCTGCCCCTCTGTCCGCTCTACCTGAGAGATTCATGCAGACGATGCCGCATTTGCTCCTTCGGTGGGCCGCCTGCACCAGTATGAATGGTGGGTGGCCTCTCTCCAGTGGGGGACACCGCCGGTAAAAGCGGTGGTTGTCAGTCCTTTTGCCTGAGCGTTCAGGGCCTGTCCATGTTCGGAACGACCTCCTGCGCCTTCGGCGAACCCGTTGCGCGTTGCGTGCGGGTTTCTCTCCTGACAGCGGTGAATTCTAACGGCATGTTCCGGTCCCGGGGGCGAATGCGCCGGTGCACATGTCGGGATATCGGTGCCCGGGAAGCCCGAACTGACGGGAGGTTTCACGCCATTTCACTCGTGGGTGAGCTTGGGAACGGGATGCATCGATGGCCGGGCGTTCGGCTCGTTGGCGTGCATGGAGGCACTGCAGCAGTTCAGGGTGAAAGCCTGGTACCTGTTGCCGCCGCTCATGTGCCGGGATTGCGAAGGGCCATGAGTCGCTCGCGCGCGTGTTGCAAGTGCTCTCGCAGGGTATACCAGCGGTCTGCGAATTGATCGGGCAGTTCCATGTTGGCCACTTGTCGCTCAAGCAAGTCCAGGCGCGAGAGCGCTGCACGCATCGCGACGGGATCTGTGGCGGTGATGCTGGACAGGTCCTGCTCAAGGAACTTCAGGTCGCCGTAGAAGTGCTGCAAGGCGGCGTCGACCCGCCATTCGATGTAGCGTGGAGCGCGCCAAAGCAGCAGGGCGCACAGCACAGCGACGGGCAGCACGGCGAACAGCCACAGTTGTGTCCATTGCGCCGTCCGGAAGGGCAGCAACGTTTCCATCCAGGGCCGCAAACCCTGTGCATGCCGCAGCGCTGTGGGCGAAACCGCAAAGTCGCTGCCCAGGGTGGTGGGGTATACGCCTTGTCTTTCCAGAAAGCCCGCCATCACGTGGAGTTCGCCGGCCACATCCAGCAAGGCCCGCTGCGCTGCCGGATGCAGGCCCGGACGGACCAGCAAATGGGTCAGCGTGACCATGGTGGGGAGATCGGTGGCGGGCAGGTTGCTGCGCAGTTCGATCGATCCCTGCGGCATGATGACGGCCCGCAGCTGGGGTTGGCGAGCGGCCAGTGCGCCGGCCCGCTCAACGCCCAGGATTCGCACGTTGTCCATTCGTGCCAGAGCGTTGGCGGTCTGGGATTCGCCTGTGGCCACATGAATCACGGCGTCGACTTCGCCCTCGGCCAGGGCGGCAATGGCTTCATCACCCACCTGGTTGGTCAGCGTGACTTCGTCCTCCTTGATGCGCAGGTGGGCCAGCAGCAGGTTTG
>JAABRN010000358.1 GCA_011390855.1 Hydrogenophaga sp.
CGCCCATCACCGCCTCACCGCTGGACCTCGTGTCGGACACGCCACCCAGCCTGGGCGAACTGCGCAACCGCCTGATCGAAGCGCGCCAGCTGATCGATCAGCAGGCCCAGACGCAGGACCAGATGGCGCAGACCCTGACCGAGCTCGCCGAGCAGAACGCGCGGCTGGTGGCAGCGGTGGGATTGCTGCGCGTGCGCACAAGACTGCTCATGTTCGTCATCGCCGCGCTGGCACTCGGCATGATCGTGATGTTCGCGCGCTGATCAGCGCCGTTCAACCTGGAAACGGCAGCTGGACGGGCCCGAGTGGGCTGGCAAGGCGCGACGACGCAGCGGGCTCCTGCCCGCAAGGAGAAGCAGCTGCCCCCACGATTCACCGCTTTCGCGGGTCGCTGCCACCCAAGCAAGGTCGGCTGCAACCAGCGCACTCCCTGGCGGCTCAATCGGGTCTGCAGCGCTTTCACCGATGTGATGAGCCTCTTCGTTGCCAACACACCCAGTGTTCACTGGCATTTCCAGCGGAACCCGCGCGGTCAACTGCTGTTTCCAGGTTCACTCTGCAGGCTGGCGTCGCACCCCACACCCGCGGCGATCCATCTGCCCGCCAGTCTGCGCAGCAAGGGCGCGACCCATCGCCAGCGCGACCCCAACACACCCTCGGCGTCGCTGATGGCGCCACAACGGTAAACACCTTCGGCGTCCGCCCAACGCAGCGCGTCGCAAGCGCCCGTTCGCTTGCGCGAAATCACCTGCCCCAGCGGGCAAGGCTCAGCCAGACAACACACGCCGCAGCCATTGCAGGGTGCGCCCAACGCTGGCTGGCGCGGCGCGTCGGGGTGTATGTGAATGACTTGCATAGAAGCACCAAGGCTACCTGAACGGCGCAACGCATGATTTGCCCAAAAGCGAACGGAAACATGGGCACTTCAATGCACCGAAACAGCGGCCTCAGGGACAACCCCCGGCGAGGCAAAGTTACCGGCTTTCTCACCGAAAAGCTCAGCAACGGAAGCAGCCTTTCTGTCGTCTCAGCGTATTTCACAATCCACGCGTGCGAATCCCTGCGCAAGCAACTGGACGGCATCGATTCCCTTCGGCTCCTCTTTGGTGAGCCAAGATTCATCCAGTCTCTGGACCCTGAAAAGACCAACCAAAAGGCCCTCAAAATCGAAGACGAGGGTTTGGAACTGTCTGACCGGCTGCACCAGGAAGAGGCGGCCCCGAGTTGCGCCGAATGGATCGCGCACAACGTTGACATCCGCTCCATCCGCGAACACCCAGGCTTTTCGCTCAAAGACATGGCAGCTTGGAAACACCCGATTCTTTCAAGATGCGTTGCGGATCAAAAACAACCATGCGCAAGGCGCGAACGTTCCCATGGCCTGGATGCCATGGCGCAATCGCCGGGGCTTCGACAGCCTCGGACCGAACGGTGGTTTCAGCTCACGACCAGCCCCAGCACACAGCCGGTGGGTGAGACTGGCCTCAAAGCCATCGGCATGGTCGCGGTACCGGGCTGCAGCTTGCGCACCCGGGGACTGCGCAGCGTACGTCAGCGAACAGACCCGTCGCACCACAAGGAACAAGCTGGACACTCCAGACAACGGGGCCTCGCGCGCTGCACATGCATCAAGCCAGCGCCTGCAGCCTTGCCCCAGCGTCCCTTATCCGGCGGCCACAGCGCGGCCCCCCAACGCCGTGTCATCCATCCCGACGCAACGGCCTCATCCCACAACCAAAGGACAGCCTGCATGGCTTACGAAAGCATCAACCCCAACAACGGACAATTGCTCCGCCGCTATGAAAACCTCAGCGACGACCAGCTGGAGCAGGCGCTGTCGACCGCCCACACCTGCTTCCAGACCTGGCGCCACAAGACCTATGCCGAGCGCGCGGCCATCGTCCAGCAAGCCGCGGTGCTGCTGCATGCCAACGTGGACGACTATGCATGCCTGGCCACGCTGGAGATGGGAAAGCGCCTTGACGAAGCGCGCGGCGAGGTGCGGTTCAGCGGCGACATCCTGGCCTACTACGCCCAGCACGCCGAGGGCTTTCTGGCACCGGTGACGCTGAACCCCAAGCTGGGCAAGGCGCACATGGAAAGCTCGCCCCTCGGCGTGATCTTCTGCGTCGAGCCCTGGAACTTCCCGTACTACCAGCTGGCACGCGTGGTCGGGCCGCAACTGATGGCGGGCAATGTGCTGGTGGTCAAGCACGCGGGCTGCGTGCCGCAATGCGCCATCGCTTTCGAGAAACTGCTGATCGAAGCCGGCGCGCCCGTGGGCGCGTACACCAACCTGCTGGTCTCGTACGAACAGTCGGACCGCGTCATCGACGACCCGCGCATCCAGGGCGTGGCGCTCACCGGCAGCCTGCCCGCCGGGCGCAGCGTGGCCGCGCGCGCCGGGCAGAACCTGAAGAAGTCCACCATGGAACTCGGCGGCAGCGACGCCTTCATCGTGCTGGACGACGCCGACCTGGACACCACCATTCCCTGGGCGGTCTGGGGGCGCATGTTCAATGCCGGCCAGACCTGCTGCGCGGCCAAACGCTTCATCGTGATGGAATCGGTGGCCGACGAATTCCTGGCGCGGTTCAAGGCCGCACTGGAGGCACTCAAGCCAGGCGATCCGATGGACACGCAGACCACCCAGGGACCGCTCTCCACCGAAGGGGCGCTGGTGCAGCTGCTGGCGCAGGTCGACGCTGCGGTGAAAGGCGGCGCCACGCTGGTGATGGGCGGCCAGCGCATCGACCGGCCCGGTTCGTTCATGCAGGCCACCATCCTGAGCGACATCGAACCAGGCAACCCCGCCTTTCGCGATGAATTCTTTGGCCCGGTGGTCTCGTTCTACCGCGTCCAGGGCGAAGCAGAAGCCATCGCCCTGGCCAACGATTCCGACTTCGGCCTGGGCGGCTCAGTCTGG
>JAABRN010000359.1 GCA_011390855.1 Hydrogenophaga sp.
GGGCGCGGGGTCGCTCGGGTCTTCGGAGGGAAGCCAGATGAACTGTTCCACCTGTGTGTCAAGCGCGGCGGCTTCGCGTGCCAGAGCGGTCAGACCGCTGTCGGTGGCCAGCACTCTAGCCCCTGCGTGACGCAGGATGTAGGCCACTTCGTCGGCCTTGAGCATGAAGTTGATGGGCACCAGCACCGCGCCGCGCCGGGCCAGCGCAAAGCGCAGGGCGGCAAACCCGTGCGAATTGCGCGACAGCACCGCCACCTTGTCGCCCTCTGCCACGCCCATGCCGGCCATCCCGGCCGCCAGACGATCTACCAGTGCGTCGAATTCGGCGTACGTCCAGCGTACGTCGCCACAGGCAATGGCCAGTTTGTCCGGTAGCCGACGGGCAGTGCGGCGCAGGGCATCGGCGATGGTCTGGCGTCGGACTGAAGCGGGGATCGTGGGCAGCATGCTTTGGGTTCCTGGTGAGATGAATGGCGGGTGCAATGAGGGCGTGGCGTGTGCCGACATTGAAAACCAATCGAGCACCGTTTCCATGCGCGTTTACACCAGTCTGCTGTCACCTTTGCACACGTCTGCCTCGCTGTTGAATGCAGGTCCGAGGGCTATCATCGGGCCATGAATGCTGCTTATGCCGTGCAGGGAATGCTGGTCCGCTGGGGCCGGAGCGTGCGCTCATCCGTGTTTGCCTGGTGGCATGTGATGCTGCTGGGCGCGCAGATTCTGGTGCTGTCGCTCACTCCGTCGAGCTACCAGAGTGGCGCGCATCGCCTGGCCGTGCTGCGCAACCTGTACCTGGCCACGGCACCATTGCTGACCTGGTTCACGGTGCTTTCGGCCCTGATCAGCATTGTGCTGATCCGCATCGTGGTGGCCACGGCTTACAGCTACGGGCTGACTCAATACGCAATCGAGGTTCTGGTGCGCACCCTGGTGCTGGAACTCATCCCCCTCTATGCTGCCATGTTTGTCGCCTTGCGCTTTGCCATGCCGGGTGCGCAGCGGGTGCGCAAGCAACTGGCCGATCAGCAACGCCAGGGAATAGAGCGGGAACACCGGGAGCTGCTGCGCATTGAACTGCTGCCGCGCGCGCTGGGCAGTCTGTTCGCCGTGCCCATGCTGGCTGCACTGAGCTGCGTGGTGGCACTGGTGCTGACCTACCTCACCTTGTACGGGTTTTCTCCCTGGGGCTTTCCCGCCTACACACGCAGCGTGGGGCAGGTCTTCACACCGGCTGTGTCGCTCATCTTTGGTCTGAAGACATTTTTCTTCAGTCTGGCCGTGGCGGTGGTACCGCTGGCCGGCAGCGCCCAACGCGACGTCGAAGGCCGGTACAGTCGACGCAGCGATATTTCCGAGTTCGCTCGTCTGTTCTCGGTGCTGTTGCTGATCGAGGTGGTGTCGCTGGTTGGCAACTACTATTGAGTGCCGCACATACCCATGCCCATGAATGCTCCTCAGAATCCGCCGCTCGACACACCTCAAGGCGATACGCTCTCCATCAGGAATCTGGAAATCAAGGCCGCGCTGCTGATGCTGCTGATGGCGTTGCTGCTGGTGGGGTCTGCGGCCTATGTGCTGTACGCGCGCGGCGCGTTCGAGAACACCCAGCGGCTGGTGCTTATTGCGGACGATTCCGAAGGCGTGGTGGTGGGCATGGACATCACCTTTGCCGGGTTTGCCATTGGCCGCGTGGCGCGCATTGAACTGGGTGACGATGGCAACGCCCGCATTCTGGTTGATGTACCCAGAAATGACGCCAAGTGGCTGCGTACCTCCAGTATCTTCACCATGGAACGGGGCCTGGTGGGTGGCACCCGCATCCGTGCCTACAGCGGGCTGCTGGACGATCCGCCGCTGGAAGACGGGGCCGAGCGCACGGTGCTGCGGGGCGATACAGCGGCAGAAATCCCGAAGCTGATGGCCTCGGTGCGTGAACTGCTGGAAAACATGACCGCACTCACGGCATCGGAAGCCGCGCTGGCCGCCAGCCTGGCCAATGTGCAGGCCCTGACCGAGCAGCTCAAGGGGCCACAGGGTTTGCTGGGCACGGTCATGGGCAGCGAAGAAGACGCCAAGAAGCTGGTGACCACCATTGACCGCACCAACGCCTTGCTTGCGCGCGCCGATGCGCTGGCGGTGCGCCTGGACAGCCTGGTGGCCAATGCCGACCGCCAGGTGTTCGGCCAGGGCGAAGGCCCGGGGGGCACGGCACAAGGCGGCCTGGTGGGCGATGCACGCACCACCGTGCAGGAACTCAACAAACTGCTGGACGACGCGCGCACCAGTCTGAAAAAGGTGGACGACGTGCTGGTGCAAGCACAAGGCATTGCCAGCAACACCCGCGAAGCCACCACCGATCTGGGCACGCTGCGAGGCGAAGTGGAATCCAGCCTGCGCAAGGTGGATTCACTCATCAACGACATCAATCGCAAGTGGCCCTTCGCCCGCGATACGGAAATCAAGTTGCCATGAAGCTCCCCCCCGTTGCTTGCTCGCTTCGCCTAGCCCCATCCCCCCTCGAGGGGGCGATACCAGTGGCCCGGCAGAGCCGGTTCCACGGTATCTCTGGACTGGGACATTTCGCTCCGGATGTTTTTCTGGCAATGCCTCGATGGCGGCAGCTTGCTCGCTGGAGCATCGCGGTTGCCGGGTTGGCGCTGGCGGCCTGCGGCAACACGCCGCAGGCGCCGCAGTGGCAAATGAATGCCAAGGGCAGTGCCGAGCGGGCGGCTGAGGCCTGGCTGGCCGGGGATACGCGGGTCGAGGCGGCCGAATTCACGCGTGCGCGTTCCGAGGTGGCCCGGACGGGTCGTCCGGATCTGGTGGCTCGGGTGGAGTTGTTGCGTTGTGCCACACGGGTGGCGGCGCTCGATTTTGAGCCTTGCACCGGGTATGAGGTGCTGGCGGGCGATGCCGCTG